>JAAZGC010000365.1 GCA_012511425.1 Clostridiales bacterium
ACCGCATTGGCGGCGATTTTGACGTTGTCGCCTATCTTCATCGGACCTAACACCTTCGCGCCGGTGCCGACCATTACGTTGTTGCCGAGCGTCGGATGGCGCTTGCCGGTTTCCTTGCCGGTGCCGCCGAGGGTGACGCCCTGATAGATGGTGCAGTTGTCCCCGATTTCGCTGGTCTCGCCGATAACGACGCCGGAGCCGTGGTCGATGAACAGCCCCTTGCCGATCTTCGCGCCGGGGTGTATCTCGATGCCGGTCAAAAGGCGGGAAAGCTGGGACACCACCCTCGCCGCAAACCTGTAGCCGCGCAGATAGAGCGCGTGCGCTACGCGGTGGAGCAGCACTGCGTGAAGCCCGGCGTAGGTCAGCACCTCCGCAACCGAAGATGCGGCGGGGTCGCGGCGTCGAATCGCATTTATGTCGCGCAGAACTTCGTGCGTGCTGCGGACAAGGACGCACATCAGCCGCTCAAAGCGGGTGCTCGTCTCGCAGCAGGGACGGCCGCCCGACTCGGCAAGGCATTTTTCCCTGTCGGAGCAGCAGTCGAGGCTTTGGCATACCGGGCAGACCTCCGGTTTTGAGTCCTTTGCCGCTTTTATCTTTTCAAAGGCGGCGGCGCCGGCAGCGGAAAGCTTTGTTTTGAGCGCCTCCGCGGCTTCGTTCATTTTGTTTTTGTATTTATTCTCGTTCATACTCCCGGTTTTACATACAATACGTCGGATTTTTCCCGCCCGCAAAACGGCGGCGGATAACTATTCATCATATATTATACTATAATCATCTTCGTTTGTAAAGCGAAATTCGTGAATTAATATCTTGTCTCAGCGTTTGTCGATATTTCTTAAAATTATCCGCACCTGCTCAATTCCTTTCAAATATTTACAATAAAATGTTTACCCCGGCTGCTTTGCGTGATATAATAACTGTGTTTGAACTTTTTTTAAAATCCGGAGTTAATTATGCCGAACAAAAAACCGAAAATCGGCTTCCTCTCGCTGGGATGCCCGAAAAATCAGATAGATACCGACGTCATGCTGAACGAGCTTGTCAAAGGCGGATACGAACTCGTCGCAAACGACTACGAAGCCGACGTCATGCTGATAAACACCTGCGCCTTTATCGCGCCGGCAAAGCAGGAGTCGATCGACAACATCCTCGACGTCGCGTGGCTGAAGAAAAACCGCAGCCTCAAGGCGATAGTCGTCACCGGCTGCCTCGCCGAACGCTATAGGGACGCGATTATGGAGGAGCTTCCCGAAGTCGACGCGCTGCTCGGCGTCGGGTCGATTCATAAAATCAAAGACGCCGTCGACGCCGTTCTGCAGGGGGAGAAGTACAAGAGCTTTGATCCTGTCGACGAATGCCCCCTGGGCGGCGAGCGCGTCGTGACTACGCCGGAATACACGGCTTACCTCAAGATTGCCGAGGGCTGCGACAGCCGCTGCACCTACTGCGCCATCCCGGCGCTGCGCGGCCGATTCCGCTCCCGCGAAATCGAAGACATCGTTCATGAAGCAAAAGAGCTTGAAGAATTGGGCGTCCGCGAGCTTATTTTAGTCGCGCAGGACACCACCCGCTACGGCCTTGACATATACGGCGAATACCGCCTCGACGAGCTGATACGGCAGATTACGGCGGAGACCGCCATCCCGTGGATACGGCTGCTCTACTGCTACCCCGACAAAATCACCGACGGGCTGCTCCGGGAATTCCGGGAAAACCCCCGCCTGCTCCGCTACATCGACATTCCGATACAGCATATTAACAAAGACATCCTCCGCCGGATGAACCGCCGCGGCGGTGATACCGCAATACGTGACGCCGTCGCGAAGCTCCGTGCGACAGGTCCGGATATGGTGATACGCACCACCGCCATCGTCGGATTCCCCGGCGAGCAGGAAGAAGATTTCTACGAGCTCTGCGACTTCATCGAGGAGACGAAATTCGACCGCTTCGGCGCGTTCGCGTACAGCCGCGAGGAAGGCACTCCCGCTGCCGACTTCCCGGATCAGATCGACGAGCAGACAAAGCAGGACCGCCTCGACAAGATAATGCAGATTCAGTACGAAATCACCGAGGAGCTGAACGAAAAAAAGGTCGGTCAGACCTTTGAAGTCCTTTACGAAGGCTGGGATCCCATCGCCGAGAGCTGCTACGGCCGCAGCTATGCCGACGCTCCGGAGATCGACGGCAAAATTTACTTCACGGCGAAGCGCCGCCCCGACGAAGGCGATTTCGTCCGGGTGAAGATAACCGAAGTTGTCGATTACGACCTTGTCGGCACCGCCGTCGAACAGGACAAAAAGAAAAAATAAGACCGTAAAAGCCGCGGCGAAAAGCTGCGGCAGATATACGAAACCATCATCACCGACATAAGAAAAGAAAACCAAAACATGAACATAACCGTTTTATGCGGCGGCATCAGCCCGGAGCGGGACGTCTCGCTGCGCTCCGGCGCCCTTGTCGCAAACGCCCTTAAAACCTTAGGACACAGCGTCGCCCTCGCCGATTCCTTCGCCGGAGTCGAAAATCCCGCGGATGCGAATTTTACGACCGACCCATCCCCTGTGCCGCCGATCGCCAAAACCGAACCGAATCTTGACGAAATACGCGCAAAATACCGCGTCCCCGGCGACCGCTCGGTCATCGGGAACGGAGTTATCGACCTCTGCCGCCGCGCCGACATCGTCTTCATCGCCCTTCACGGCGGCGAAGGAGAAGGCGGACAGATTCAGGCCGCCCTCGACTGCTTCGGCGTCCGCTACACCGGTTCCGGCCATACCGCCGCCGGAATCGCCCTCGACAAAGACCTGACAAAGCGCCTTCTCCGCTTCGCCGGAGTTGACACCGCCGACTGGCTGCGCTTTGACGGCAATAATCAAAGCGACGATACCGACGAATACGGCGGCGGCAAATACTCAAACCACAACGGCCGCGCCGAAAAGATCATGAAAGAAATCGGCATCCCCTGCGTGATAAAGCCGCTTACCGGCGGCTCTTCCTGCGGAGTTACGATAGTCCGCCGCGAAGATGAGCTGAATGCGGCGATAGCCCTCGCCGAGAAATATCAATCCGATTTTATCGCAGAAAAATTCATCCCCGGCCGGGAGCTGACGGTAGGCGTGCTCGAAGACCCGGAGACCCGCCGGGCGCGCGCCCTGCCCGCGGTTGAGATAATCCCGCGCGTCGGCGGATATGACTACGTAAACAAATACCAGGCGGGCGCGACGGCGGAAATCTGCCCCGCCGAAATTCCCGACGATATCGCGCAAAGAGCCGCAAAAATCGCCGAGACAGTTCACCGCACCTTAGGGCTTCGCGGTTACAGCCGCACCGACATCATCTACGAAGAATCGACCGGCCGCCTCGTCACCCTTGAGGTGAACACCTCCCCCGGCATGACCGACACCAGCCTGATCCCGCTGGAGGCAAAAGCCGCTGGGATAAGTTTCCCGAGGCTGTGCGAGATAATAGCAACCCTTTGAATTGAATCCCCCGCGTTCCGCGGGGGATTCGAGAGTTTTTCCTGCGGAAAAACATCTCCGTACCAAAGTAAAGTTTTTATTTATGTTTTTTCTAATGTAGATTTTGGCTTCGACAAAATCAATTAAATGAAATTTCCCTCCCGCGGCAGATTGGTTTTCTGCCGTGAGAGGGAGTTTTTATTTTATGGAGAATCCGGGGATGCTCAAAACATTTATACTCCCCGCCGAATCACTTCCGCCGCAAGCGCCGTTACCGCTTCAATATCCATAAGCGAAACTATCTCCGCCGGGCGGTGGTGGCTTCTTACCGGCACCAGAATCCCGCCGGTGCGGACGCCGTAGCCGGCGCGGCCCATGGCGAGGGCGTCGCTCATCCGCTCGGTGCCCATGTAGCGCTGAGTTTTTATGCCGGCATCGGCGGCAAGCGCTTCAAGTCCGGACGATATCTCCGGATCGCAGACGACACGGCCGTCGGAGATGCGGATTGCCGCGCCATTGCCCAAAACCCCCGCCGTCCGCTTCTTCGAGCGGATTTCGGGGCAGCCGCCGATTTCAAGGGCAAAGTCCACGTCGCCGTCTTCGCCGAGGCTGTAAAGCGCCGCGCCGGCGCCCCGGCTGCCGAAATGCGTCTTCTGGGAGGCGAAGACAAGCCAGACATCATTCACAGGCTCCGACACCCGCATTGCGGCAGTTACCAGCGCCGCGCAGGCGGCGGAGGAGGAAAGCGGCCGGCCGATGAGACAGCCGTCCCCGGTTTCGGAAAGATACGGTTTGTAGACCGCCCATTCGCCGACCGCGACAAGCTCCTTCGCTTCGTCAATCGCAGAAGCGCCGGTTTCGGCGGCAAACCCGCCGGGATTGTCTTCGTCCGACACAATGACGCCCTCGGCGCCGCCGCCGAACACGATATGCGCGCCGACCGCGGCGCCCGTCTCGGCAAATCCGACGGGCACAAGGCAGATCCGCCCGTTTTCGCGGTAATCGTTCGCCAGAAATCCGGGAGAGCCCATCGGCGCTTCAAGCACTATCCTTTTGGCGTCATCGCCGGCGGCGCTGCTTCCCCGCAGGTGCGCTATGACCGAACCGAGCCGGTCGATTTTGACTTTATCCGCATACGGCTTGATAAGCTCGGAGATAAGCTCTGCCTCCGCCCGCTCCCGCCCCGGGATTGCGGCGGCTTCGGTCAGCTTTCTTATAAGTTCAATA
>JAAZGC010000063.1 GCA_012511425.1 Clostridiales bacterium
AGTGGAAGCAGAGCAGCGGCATATATTCGCCGGTCGATTCCTTCCAGTCTACTTCAAGCGAATATTTCAGCGCGCGTGCGTGCTTGGCGAGCGAAACGTTGACCTTGACAGTCGAATTAAGCACACTGGCTTCAAAGCGGATTCCGCGAAGCAGATCGCCGTGTCCCCAGCCGCCGATATTGCGGAGTTTCGTTATCGGATGCGCAGAGAGAGCGGTGCCGACGACCCAGGCGGAGCCGTTGGTCTGGGTGTCGATCTGAACAAGTCCGGCTCTCTCGCCGGCTTTGATCATCTCGGCGCCGGTTTCCTTGTCGATAAGCGATACGAGAGCGCCGTCGTGGATGTCGAATTCGGCTCTGATATACTCGTTTTCGAGCACAAAGTCGCTGATAAAGCCCTGTGTGGTTTCTCCGGAGAGATATACCGGGTAGCGGTCCGGCTGCTTTTCTTTCAGCACAACGGTCGTGTATCCGTAAGCGGGAGTTTTGACATCAACAAGAATGCGGAAGAATTTGTGATCCCAATACTGCTGAAGTCCGCCGTCGATAAGAGCGAAGGGCAGCGGTTTTCCTTCATGATTTTCGATTTTGATCTGGCGCATGTCGCCGGTCCAGTCCCATACGGTAAGTTCGACAGGCTCGCAGCGCTCGGTTGCGGTCGGATTGAAGATGTTGAATATTCTTGTTCTTCCGACTCCGCGTTCGGGATTCGGTACTCCCTGATAATGTTCGATGCCGAAGCCGACGCCGGCGCCCTCCGACTGCGAGAAGGCGATGTGGTCAGGGTTTTCTTCAATCTTTATGCCGGAGGTGTCGATCTTGTCGGACAGCTCTCTCAGCGCTTTCGAGGCTGCGCTGTTGGCAATGGCAATCGAATCCTGATACAGTCCCATCGCATGTTCGCGGGTGTCCTGAACGCAGGAACCGGTGAGTATATCATGGAAGTGGGTAAAGAGTATCTGCTGAGTCGCCTTATCAAACTGCGCCGGCAGATATTTCTTGGTCTTGCCGGATACCATGGCAGAAAGAGCGGAGTAGTAGCGTCCTTCGTAAAGGGCGTTTTCGGCGCCGCGGTTGCCGCGCTTTATTCGGCTCTGTGTTGTGTAGCAGCCGTCAAAGATATGGTTCAGCTCGCGGTCGATCAGCGGCAGCTTGTCGCGGACCGATTCGGCTTCGATAAAGAATTCGCGGAAGGTTCCGAATTTAACGGTCGGATAAATCGGATAATCCTTCAGGGTAAGCGCGATCTCGATATCGCGTCGGGTGGGTCCGCCGCCGTGGTCGCCTACGCCGTAGACTATAAGTCCGGTCTTGAATCCGGCGCACTTGCGGGAGATGTCGATAAGCCCTACGGCTATTGCCGGGGTTATCGCGGAGTTGTACCAATACTGCTCGCGGTACATAAGCAGCTCCTCGCCGGAGGGGGAGCGCCAGCGATAAAGCGCATAGGGCTGGTCATTGGCGCGGCAGTGGTAGTAATACTTTACGCTGCCGAAGGTGTCGATTTCGGGAATCTGTGCGCTGTGGCCGAAGGTGTCGGGGGAGAAGTCGACTTCGAGGGTCTTCGGATCGATATCCCAATGCTTCTCAAGATAATCGCGGGTGTATTTGATATGGTCGAGCAGGGAAGTCGTCGACGGCATATTCTTGTCGGTTTCGACCCATGCGGTCGCGGTCACTTCCCATCTTCCTTCTTTGATGCGCTTCTTGATTTCGCACATCATTTCGGGATCAAAATCTTCGACTATCTTGTAAACGGAAGCCTGCGACTGAGAGAAATGGAATTCCGGATACTCATCCATCAGATTAAGCACGGTGCGGAAGGTTGCGAGGGTTGCCGCAACGGTTTCCTGCCAGCTCCACATCCAGTTCATGTCGATATGCGCATGGCCGCAGAGGATCAGCTTGTAGCTCTTGGCTTCCTCCGCCATCGGCATAAGCAGCTGTTCGGCCGCCTCCGCCGCTTTGAAGGTAATTACGCCGTTTTCCTTGATCTCGGCGGTAAGCAGATCGATTGCCGAGTGGATTATGTCGTCATAGGCGTTCTTTTTTTCCTCGTTGAGCCTCAATGCGAATTCAAGCTCGGCAAGAATTCTGGTTATGGTGCTGTTCGGAGGGGTGATGTTCATCTGCGCTTCGCGCGGCATTCCGAAGGTGAATTCGAAACCGGTCTTTTCCCGGTTTCCGCCGACGGCGGTTTTGAGCGCCGTAAATTTTGCAGCTAAGTTGCCCATGGTTTTACCTCGTTTCCGTATTTTTTATACCTTGGTTTTTGAAATACTGATAATAACCGCATTTCAACATTCCGTTCCATACAGGCCGCACCTTGTCGGCGCGCCGGCCGTAATAACTCTCGAATTCCTCGCAGCTCGTCAGGATATATATCTGCCAGCTTCCGAGAGTTGCGAAATGTTTCCCCATATTGCGGTAAAGCTCCCTTGTCCTCTCTTCGGTCAAGAGTCTTTCGCCGTAAGGCGGGTTGCAGACGATGGTTCCCCGGCGTCCGCCGGTTTCGATTTTGAGCGCGTCCATGACAAACGGCTTTACGATATCCGAAACCCCGGCTCTTTTGATGTTTTCCTTCGCAAGCTCGATGCAGTCGGGGTCGATATCTGATGCATGGCACTCAAAAGCGGTGTCCTTTTTTATTGCGGCTTTTGCTTCTTCCCGTGCGCGGGCGAAAAGTTCTTTGCCGAAAAACGGCCAGCTTTCCGCCGCAAACCTCCGGTTAAGCCCCGGGGCTGTCCCGGTCATCATCAGCGCTGCCTCGATTGCAATGGTTCCGCTGCCGCAGAACGGGTCCCGGAAGAGCACATCTTCCCTCGGCCTTGCGAGCGAAGCGATTGCGGCGGCGGTCGTTTCCCTCAGCGGAGCCATTCCGCCCTCTTTCCGATATCCGCGCTTGTGCAGCGGCTCTCCCGAAAGATCAAGCATCAGCGCCGCCGAGTCGTTTAATATAAAAAATTCTATCTGATATTTCTTTCCGGTTTCAGGAAATCGCTCAAGATGATATCTGCTTTTGAGCCGTTCGACCACAGCCTTCTTTACTATCTTCTGGCAGTCGGGAATCGAAAAGAGAGCGGATTTTATGCTGTGTCCCTTTACCGGAAAGGCGTCGTCCCTGCCGATATAGTTTTCCCAGCAAAGGGCCTTGGTTCCCTCGAAAAGCGCGTCGAAGCTCGGCGCATCGAAGCGTCCGAGCACCAGATAAAGCCGTTCGGCAAACCGCGAGCCGATATTGAATCTCGCGGCTGCGCTCTCGTCGCCCTCGAAATAAACCCGGCCGTCAAGAGTTTCGGTTCTTTTGTAACCTAAATCATCGATTTCCCGGCCCACCATTCCTTCAAGGCCGAAAAGACAGGCTGCGGTGTAATTAAGTGTCATATATTCCTTGTGTTTCTTTGAAAAAACAGGGATTTTGCGCAAATCCCTGTTTACTCATATTGTCTTGATTTTAAATGAATTATTTGATAATATTGGCAATAACGGTTGCGAATTCATAGCGCTGAGCCGGAGCTGCGGGATCGAATTCGAGGTCATAGAAGAGGCCGTTTTCGACAAAGCTGATAAATGCGGCGCGGTAGATTGCGGCGTCTTTGATATTCCTGTAATTGCGGATCTGCCTTATCGTATATGAGCCTGCGCTCTGCGGAGAACGGATTTTTTCGTTTGCGCGGAGAACCTTGTAGGTCACATAAACGAAATCGTTGTAGGTAAGAGCGGCTTCGGCTCTGAGAGCGTCGGCGTTTTCGATTTTTGCCTTGTCGACGTCACAGCCGATTGCGGCAAGTGCGGCGATAAGCTCGTCATAAGTGAAGGTCCCCTTCGGATCAAAGGTCGAGCTGTTTTCGATAACTCCCGCTGCGACAAGCTTGGAGAGCGACATACCGAGTCCTTCATAACCGACAATATCCGAGAAGTTTGTTACCGGAGATACCACATACTTATATGTAAGTACTTCGGAAGCGATATAATTGGAATAAAGCACTACGGTCTTAAGCACGGTGTTCTTCGTGATTGTTATCGGGCCTGTGTAGCGGATGCCTCCCGCATTCGGCGTGGAGCCGTCGAGGGTGTAATAAATCGTGCCGCCTGAGGTCTGAGTCGAAAGCGATACCTTGGTTCCGGCTTCGACCACTCCCGAGGGAAGCGAAGCTATGCCGGGACGGCAGCG
>JAAZGC010000366.1 GCA_012511425.1 Clostridiales bacterium
GCGGCAGACGGCTGGAAATGGTCATTTGTTGACCTGCCGGCATCCGAGAACGGCGTTGAAATTATATACACTATATCCGAAGACCCGATTCCCGATTACAGCGCCGAGATAACCGGATATGATGTGAAAAACACCTATATACCGAGTAAAATAAACATACCGGTGACAAAAGTCTGGGAAGATTCAAATAACCGTCGGGGCTTCAGACCCTTGAGCATCACGGTCAGACTTTTGGCTGATAATAACACAACCGGAATGAGTCTTGTCCTGAATCAGGATAACGACTGGACGGGAGTTTTTACAGACCTGCCCGAATATAATAACGGTGTCAAAATTGTTTATACAGTCGAAGAGGTAAAGCTGGATTATTTTGATTCCGTCGTAACCGGCGATGCAATCAAGGGGTTTGTGATAACCAACTACTTCAATCCGCCGCCTCCTCCCGAAACAACGGCGCCCGAAACAACACCCCCTCCGGTAACAACGGCACCCGAGACAACACCTCCTCCGGTAACAACGGCACCCGAAACAACACCTCCTTCGGAAACAACGGCACCCGAAACAACACCTCCTACGGAAACAACGGTGCCCGAAACAACACCTCCTTCGGAAACAACGGTGCCCGAGACAACACCGCCTTCGGAAACAACCGTAACCGAGACAGCGGAGCCTCCGGAAGCTGCTCCTTCCGAGACAACCGTAACCGCAGCAACGACCGAATCTCCGGAGACACATGACGGATCGAAACCGGTAACCGAAGTGACTGCTCCGCAAACAGGCGAAAACGATACATTGCTCATCAGGGCAAGCCTGGTAATTATCTTAGCCGGAGTATTGATACTTATTTTCGTAAAAAAGAGAATGAAACTTAACTGACCGGTAACCTTATAAGGGATGCTTTCCGAATGAGAAAAGCATCCCTTATTTCATTTGGCCGTTATCAGTAAAATTTCATAACAAAAAACCTGCCCGACTCCCGGGCAGGCTGATTCTTTATTCCGCTTAAATTCCCTTGAAGGCCCATACCGCTTCCGCGATATCCGGCGCCTTGAAGACCGCCGAACCGGCGACAATGACATTCGCTCCGGCATCGGTAACGGTTTTCAGATTCGAAAGCGTAATACCGCCGTCGACTTCAAGGTCGATATCCCGTCCGGAAGCTTCGATCAGACGTCTCGCAGCCCGGATATTGTCCAAAGTCGAGGGAATAAACGACTGTCCGCCGAACCCCGGTTCGACCGTCATAATAAGTATCTGGTCGACAAAGTCGGTGAACTTCGCAAGCACATCCGGCTTTGTGTCCGGCTTAATGGTTATCCCGGATTTAACGCCCTTCTGTTTGATATATTTCACGACAAAAAGCGGATTGAAGCAGCTCTCATAATGAACGGTAATAATGTCGGCGCCCGCATCGATGAAATCGTCGATATATCTTATCGGATCGCGGATCATGAGATGAACGTCAAAAACCGCTTCCGAACAGCCGCGTATCGCCTTAATTACAGGAGCGCCGAAGCTGATATTCGGGACGAAATCGCCGTCCATTACGTCAAGATGAAGATATTCCGCTCCGGCGTCGTAAACATCCGCCGCAGCTTCTCCGAGGCGGGAGAAATCCGCCGCAAGCACCGACGGAGAAAGCTTTATGTTCATACCAAGGTTGCCCCCTTTTGATTTAAATTATCGGGTTTTTTGATGAGCAGACAGACCGCCCGGGCGGCTATCGCCTCTCCGCGACCGATAATGCCGATGTGCTCTCCGGTCGTCGCCTTAATGTTTATCTGATCCGCTCCGCAGCGATAGACGGAAGCTAATTTCTCTTCCATCGCGCTTTTATATTTTGCGAGCTTCGGCGCCTGCGCCTGAACCGTGCAGTCGATATTGCCGATCATATATCCGGCGTCATCCATCATCCGATAAGTTTTCCCGGCAAGCTCAATGCTTGATATGCCTTCGTATATAGGGTCGGTATCCGGGAAGTGAAGACCTATGTCGCCGAGTCCCAACGCGCCGATTACGGCATTCATAATTGCATGGGTCAGGCA
>JAAZGC010000367.1 GCA_012511425.1 Clostridiales bacterium
CCCTGGTTTGTCATGCGGAATCTGATGAGTACCAGATCAAAAGACTTCGCCTCCTGGTACGCCAAAAACGAGCCGAAGATAATAAAGGCGCTGGAAAAGTGCGTCGCGGCGTTTGAGGAGCTGGGGTGAGGGAAAGCATTACGCAAACACGACAGATTGATAAACCGACAAATCGACACAGGGGTGAAACTCATGTTTAAAAGAATAACCGTATCTCTTGCAGCTCTGCTGCTGATAATCTCGTTTTTATCTGCTTTATCCGCCTGCGGCGGCGATGCGGACGGCGTGACCGATAACACGGCAGAAGCTGCCGAAGCACAAGCCGTTACCGAAACAGAGACCGCGACCGAACCGCCGGAATACACCCCGCCGGAAAGCGACTGGGGCGGGGCGGAGATTACTGTTGCGGCGGAAAATTATGGCAAAGGAAACAATTGGATTGCCCTCGACTACTGTGAAATGTTTTCGGAAGAGGAAAACGGCGACCCGCTGAATGACGCAATTTACAAGCGCATGAGAGCCGTCGAAGAAGAGCTTAATCTGAAAATATCTTTATACGGAATAGATCGCAGTACCGATATAGCCAAGGAATTAACAAAGACGGTCAGCGCCGGAGAAGATATAATTGATTTCGGAATGGCAACTACCGTCTACCTTCCGGCAATTTTGAACAAAAAGCTGCTCATAGATCTGAAAACGCTTCCGGATATCGATTTTTCTCATAGCTGGTGGGACCGGAACTCAATTGCCGAACTTGAGATTCTCGGCAAGCTCTGCGCCGTTACCGGGGATATCAGCCTATATAACGACTATGCGGTTATAACGTATTTCTTCAACAAGCGGCTGCACGAATCGCTCGGGCTCGATAACCTTTATGATCTTGTAAGAAGCGGAAAATGGACTCTCGACGAGGCGATGGCGATGTGCGAAGCGGCGGCGGCCGATCTCAACGGAAACGGGGAACCCGATATCGAAGACCGCTTCGGGATGCTGTTTGAATCGAATTCGCTGAGATACACCGCGTTTTCCTGCGGAGTCAGATTTACAAAGATCGACTCTGAAGGCGTGCCGCAGCTCTGCGTAAATCAAGACCTCGCATCACGCGTGGCGGACGCTTTTGTTCCGTTCATGAAAGATAAGCGGGTCAACATACTTGCAAATAACTACACCGGATATAATAATACCTTTACCGATCTGATGTTGCCGATGTTCCAGGACAACCGCGCTTTGTTCTATAACAATCAGATGCTTGTCGCGCTCAACCTGCGCAATATGGAGGCAGATTTCGGGATAGTCCCTCCACCCAAGCTGGAAGAAGCGCAGAGCGGTTATCATTGTCCGATAAATGACTCTTGGACTACCCTTGTCGTTGTTCCGGTCACCAACACAATACCCGAGATGACCGGACAGGTGATAGAGGCAATGGGCTTTTACGGTCAGCAGCTTGTAAAACCGGCGTTCATCGATACGACGGTAAGGTCGAAGGCGCTCCGCGACGAGGATTCTTCGGAGATGATGGAGCTTATCTTCAAAAGCCGCATTTATGACCCGGCGACTTTCTTCGATTTCGGCGGAATCAACGGGTTATTTGATACGGTGCTGAACCGCGGGGAAGGCAGCTTCGCATCGTCATACGCCAAGATCGAAACCAAAGTTCAGAAGGATATAGACAAAACGGTTCAGGAGCTGGCGGAAGGCTGAACCGACCAAAACCGCATACAATTACCGCATCTCAAAAAAACAGATATTACCCGGCGTTTCTGCGTCCGTCAGACACCGCCGGCTATTATTATTCGAAATCGATAAAGATGCTGAAAACGCTGCTCGAAAACCCGGAGCTGCTCGAGGAGACGATGGACACGCCGATAAGGGCGGAGAAAAGAAAGCCGCAGATGCAGTGAACGGGA
>JAAZGC010000368.1 GCA_012511425.1 Clostridiales bacterium
AAGGCGCAGAGTATATATCTGCTCCCTTTTGAAGGTGTATTCTAATTCAATTACGCCGTTCTCGTCGGCTGCTGCGCAGATGCTGTCATATTTGGTAAAATCGCTGATGCTTAAAAGAACGGACGAATTGTTTTCTTCACGCGGGATAAAATAAATCGTGTATTCCCGCCCCGGCGTGAGAGCGTTGTCGATTCCGAGTCCTCTTGCCTTAAATGCGGTAAGCCGATTCAGTTCGGCGACTCTCGGGAATATTTCGTAATTGTAAAGCGATGGGCTGTTATTCGGTATTTTCATATGACTTTCCTTTTATGTTGATGTTATAAGAATGATTATACGACTTTGCGCGGGTATTGTCAAGTGTTATCAGTTCGATTTCGGTTTTCGGGGAATATTTTCGTAATATGCAATTTCCCGGTTTGTCTTTTTATACATTATTCACTTGATTTTATATCGAATTGTATTGACAAATCAATAAAGGCATAATATAATGTAGATACAGGATAATCTTTCTTCATTACGATAATATGGAATAAATAGGAGGCTTACAATGCAGCATGGTATATTAATTCGCATAACGGCATTAATCGTCTTGTCGCTTTTGTTCCTCTCGATAATTTCCGGCTGCGGAAAAGATGCCGCAGCTCCGGTTTCCCCGCAGGATACCACCGTAACTGACGAAACAACGGCGGCTGAAGTCACGACCGGTCCCTTTGATGCTATTAAAGAAGCCGATTTCGGCGGATATAACTTCAGGGTTCTGACCCTTTCTGCCGGAATCAACGCGACAAACCGATTTACTCAGGAAATCTGGGTCGAAGCCGAAACCGGCGACGTTATAAACGATGCTGTCTTTCGCCGGAACGGAATGATAGCCGATCGGCTCGGGGTGAATATTATCGCCTACCCAGCAGATGACGTGTATGGGACAGCAAGGAAGTCGGCGATGTCCGGAAGCGATGATTACGACCTCCACGGAATGTACGGAAAATCGGAAGGATTGACAATAGCCTCCCAAGGGCTTGTCCGCGACTGGAATAAAATTCCGGGTCTTAACCTTGATTCTGTCTATTGGAACTCAAACTGCCGCGACAAGCTTTCGGTATGCGGCAGGCTGTATCTGATGTCCGGCGCCATCCTCATAAGCGAGATAGATGATACACTTGCGATGATCTACAACAAAAAGCTTGCCGAAGACAACGGATTTGAAAGCATCTACACCCTCGTCTTCGACGGCAAATGGACGCTCGACACCTTCGCCGAACAGGCGGCCGCAATATATGCCGATATTGACGGCGACGGTACAATGAAACCTGCGAATGACCTTTTCGGTTATATTCAGGACCCGGCATCGATGACGAACAACTGGCTGTTTTCATGTGATCTTTTTGGCGAAAAAATATCCGACGACGGCATTATTGATATGAATATAGATCAGAATCGTATTCAGACAATGCTGGAAAAGCTTGCGGGCATAAATTCCTGCGACGGAATTCTGATCGGGCTCGATTTGTATGAGGGATTGAATTATTTCAAAGAAGACCGTATTTACATCTACGCAATTATACTTCGGAACATCGAGCTTCTCCGCGATATGGAGTCCGACTTCGGCATTATCCCATATCCTAAATTCGACGAGAGCCAGCCGGATTATCTCAACCATGTCGGTTCGGCATCGCCGATCCTTACCGTTCCGATAACAAACAACACCGATGACGAACGGCTGAGTCAGGTACTCGAAGGAATGGCGGCGGCTTCCTATCAGGTGGTACTGCCCGCTTACTTTGACGTTGCTCTTAAAGAAAAATACTCCCGGGACAAGGAAACTCAGGATATGCTTGATATCATACTGAAATCAAGGACGTATAATCTCGGTTATCTCGGCAGCATCAGCTTTGTCTGGGATGTGGCGTCGCTTATAAAAGGCGTAAAGACCGATTTTTCATCATACTGGGCTAAGTCGGAAAGCTCGATGACAAAAAGGTATCAGAAAGTAATCGACAAATTGCTTGAAATCGAAAACTGAATAAAAAATCACAGGTGATATACAATGTCAGAATACACATTTTATTCCCCTTTTCCCGGCGCGCGTCCTATTATATCGGACGAAAAGACGCGGCGATTCGCTCATGAATCGCTGCTCGGAAAATACGGCCGGGAGACAAGCCTTAATCCTTGCGTTCCGCTTGACGGAATTGCCGGATTTGAGGGACTGCCGAGCTATGAAAAATACGACGCGGCGGTGAATGAAATCGTCCGCCGCTGCCCGATACGCTTTGCGCCGGATGAGCTGCTCTGCGGTTCTGCGACATTGGGCGACGCTGTAGGCGCGCGGCTGCCCGCAACCT
>JAAZGC010000369.1 GCA_012511425.1 Clostridiales bacterium
AGACAGGCGATATAGTCATTCTTTTGGGCGGCAGAACCGGCCGCGACGGCATAGGAGGAGCAACAGGCTCCTCTAAATCCCATGACGTCGATTCGCTTACTTCCTGCGGCGCTGAGGTTCAGAAGGGAAATGCTCCCGAGGAGCGCAAGCTGCAGCGACTTTTCCGCAATCCGGCCGCATCGACACTGATCCGCCGCTGCAACGATTTCGGTGCGGGCGGAGTTTCGGTTGCTATAGGAGAGCTTGCCGACGGCCTTGAGATAGACCTCGATAAGGTTCCAAAGAAATACGAAGGTCTCGACGGCACCGAGCTTGCCATATCCGAATCGCAGGAGAGAATGGCTGTCGTCGTAAGCCCGGAAAATGTTTCCGAGTTTATAAAGCTCGCAAATTTCGAAAACCTTGAAGCGACCGTAGTGGCTGTCGTGACAGAGAAGAAGCGTATGGTAATGCACTGGCGAGGAAAGACCATTGTCGATCTTTCCCGCGAATTTCTGTCATCGAACGGAGCACCTAAGCATACATCCGTCAGAGTTGAAGATATCGACCGCGATAAACTGTTTATAAGAAAAAAGATAGCCGATGTCAAAGACGAATATATAAACACATTAAGAGATCTTAATGTCGCAAGCAAGATAGGACTCGGCAGCCGCTTTGACTCAACTGTAGGCGCAGCGACCGTTGTCATGCCTTACGGCGGTAAATATCAGCTTTCTGCACCGCAGTATATGGCTTGCAAGCTGCCGACATCAGGGAAGACAGACGATGCTTCCGTAATGGCATACGGATTCGACCCGTATCTTTCCGAAATCAGCCCTTTCCACGGAGCTGCATGGGCGGTAATTGACAGCGTTGCAAAGCTTGTCGCATCCGGTGCCGATTATGAGGGCGCTTATATGTCCTTCCAGGAATATTTCGGAAGGACCCGCGGAGTCAAAGAGAGATGGGGAAAACCCTTCGCTGCTCTGTTGGGAGCTCTGACCGCCCAGACAGGTCTTGAGATTGCCTCAATCGGCGGGAAAGACTCAATGTCCGGCAGCTTCGAAGATCTCGATGTCCCGCCGACATTGGTTTCCTTTGCAATAACCATGGGCAAAGCGTCCGGAATAATAACTCCCGAGTTCAAGCGCCCCGGATCTTATATATACCTGCTTAAGACCGAACCCGATGAGAACGGAATGCCAGATTATAAAGAAATCAGAAAACTCTTCGCCCGCGTATCGGCTTTAATTAAATCCGGAAATGTTCTGTCGGCTTATACTCCGGGTATCGGAGGTATCGCCGCTGCGCTCTTTACGATGTCTGTCGGAAACCACATCGGCGTCGCAGTTTGCCCGGAATTCGACACAGACTCGCTCTTTGCAAAAGAATACGGCTCTTTCGTCATAGAATCCTCAGAACCGATTGATAATGCAATACTTATCGGCAAAACTGTCGAGAGCGAAAGCATAACCGTTGCCGATGAAAAAATCCCGCTTTCCGTCCTTACGGAAAACTGGAAACAGCCGCTTGAAAATGTCTTCCCGACAGAGACACCGTCGGTAGAAAAGAAAATATATAAAAAACTCGAATATACTGAGCGCCCGGCAATAAAACACGCATCCGCTAAAATTGCAGCGCCGAAAGTAGTAATCCCGGTATTCCCCGGCACAAACTGCGAATACGATACCGCAAAGGCGTTCCGTCTGGCAGGAGCTTCCCCGGTAACCATCGTTCTGCGGAACATGAACTCAACCACCCTTGACGAATCGCTTGATGAGCTTTCAAAGGAGATCTCCTCGGCGCAGATCCTTATGCTGCCCGGCGGATTCTCCGGCGGAGACGAACCGGATGGTTCGGGAAAATTCATCACAGCGGTATTGAGAAACGAAAAGGTGCGCAAATCGGTCGAGCGTCTGCTGGATAAAAACGACGGTCTGATCCTAGGCATCTGCAACGGCTTCCAGGCGCTCGTTAAATCCGGACTTCTGCCTTACGGCAGGATAAAGCCGGTCATGTCGCCCGATGATCCCACGCTGACGCACAATACTATTTATCGTCATCAGTCAACTATGGTTACAACAAGAATAGCTTCGGTAAAATCCCCGTGGCTTGCAAATGTAAATGTCGGTGAGCTTTACACAATCCCGGTTTCTAACGGCGAAGGCAGATTCAAAGCAAACCCTGAACTGCTGAAAGAGCTTGCCCGAAACGGACAGATAGCTACCCAATACACCGATCTTAACGGCAATCCGACCTCCGATGTCGCCTATAACCCCAACAACTCGGATCTTGCAATCGAAGGAATTCTCTCTCCGGACGGAAGAATATTCGGGAAAATGGGTCACAGCGAGCGTATCGGCGAGAATGTCTGCAAGAATATCCCCGGCTGCAAGGATCAGAAGCTGTTCTTAAGCGGCGTTTCGTATTTTTCATGAGGGATAAAATATGAGCAATTCGCAGTATATTTCAAGCAGTGAGATACTGTCTGAACTTATATCGAGATATCCACGGCTTGCCCCGTTATCTCCCCGGATCAGCGATTTTGTCTCAATACTTAACATAAGCTGGAAGGACGGAGGAAAGCTTCTTATCTGCGGTAACGGCGGAAGCTGCGCCGACGCCGGTCATATTGTCGGGGAGCTTATGAAAAGCTTCAAGCTCCGGCGTCCGATAAAACCGGAAATAAGAGAAAAGCTCTCCGCTTTCCCGGACGGAGACGGTATCGCCGACTCGCTTGAAGGCTCTCTGCCGGCAATCTCGCTGTGTGCGCAGACGCCGCTGATGACCGCATTTATGAACGATTCGGACGCATCATTGGTTTTTGCCCAGCAGGTATACGGCTACGGCAGAACGGGTGATGTTCTGCTCGCGATCTCAACCTCCGGAAACAGCAAAAACTGCCTAAATGCCGCCATAACTGCCAAAGCTTTGGGTATTAAGGTTGTTTCAT
>JAAZGC010000370.1 GCA_012511425.1 Clostridiales bacterium
ATGCCGGACGGGTTATCGAAAGCGGTACCTCAATGGATATTTTCAAGGATCCGCGGCATCCTTACACCCTCGGACTTATGAAATCGAAACCGGTTATCAATCGCCGGGTCGACAGGCTTTACAACATTCCCGGCAATGTTCCCAACCCTATCGATATGCCGGATTACTGCTATTTCAAGGATCGCTGCTCCTCCTGCATTGCGCGCTGCGACGGCGCTTATCCTCCGGTTATAAGCATCAGCGAAACTCACAAGGTCAGCTGCTGGCTTTATGAGAACAATATAAATTCCCGCATCGAAACCAATACCGAGAAAGGCGGCAGCAAATGAGCGAAAATATGAATACCGCAAACAATGCGGCAAAAGCTATCGTTCACAACAATGATAACATAATAGAAGTCGCCGATCTTAAAACCTGGTTTCCGATCAGAAACGGACTTTTCTCCCGCATTACCGGGTACGTTAAAGCAGTCGACGGAGTAACTTTTTCGATCAAAAAAGGTCAGACCATGGGACTTGTCGGCGAATCCGGCTGCGGAAAAACCACGGTCGGACGGACCATACTCCGCCTTGTACCAAAAACCGCCGGAGAAGTGCTTTTTGACGGAGAGGATGTCTATTCGTTGAATCAGCATCGGCTGAGAGATATACGGCCGAGAATGCAGATCATTTTCCAGGACCCGTATTCCTCCCTTTCTCCGAGAATGCCGGTCGGCGAGATAATCGGCGAAGCCGTCCGCCAGCACAATATAGTGCCGAAGGATGAGTTCAACGATTATATAACATCGGTTATGAGAAACTGCGGTCTGCAGCCTTATCACAAAGACCGAAATCCGCATGAATTTTCCGGCGGTCAGCGGCAGCGCATCTGCATAGCCCGCGCTCTCGCCCTTGACCCCAGTTTCATCGTCTGCGACGAGCCGGTTTCGGCGCTCGACGTCTCGATTCAGGCGCAGATAATTAACCTGCTGAGCGACCTTCAGGAAAAATTCAACCTTGCGTATCTCTTTATATCTCACGACTTATCCGTCGTCGAGCATATTTCCGATACGATAGGCGTAATGTATCTGGGTTCGCTTGTCGAATCCGGCGATAAAGAGTCGATCTTCTCACATCCGTGCCATCCTTATACTCAGGCGCTTTTCTCGGCTATCCCGGTTCCCGATCCGACATACAAGATGCAGAAGATACCGCTTGAAGGCTCAATTCCGTCTACTGCCAATCCTCCCGCCGGATGCAAGTTCCACACAAGATGCCGTTACTGCATGGATAAGTGCAAAAAAGAGACTCCGAAGACATTTGAAGTCGAGAAGGATCACTTTGTGGTATGCCATCTTTACGACGACAACAAGACCGTCGAGGATGTTGATGCGATAATCAAGGCGAGGGATATCGAACTTAACAAGCAGGAGAATATCTCCACCGCCGGTATTTAAGCGATGAAGCGCAGACAATACGACGATGACGACGGCCGCGTTATAGCGCCGATGAATATCGAAGGTATGCCGTATAACACCGGGCTTCGGGGATTTCTCCGAAAACAGCGGGATAAACTCCGGGAAGAGAAAGAACCCGTAAACTCCGAAAACTCCTCTTTACCTGCTTCCGGTATCGATCGGAAAACCGCCGGAGAAGTCACCTTTCATACCGTCCTGGCGGGGCTCTTTGTCGCACTGATTTTCGGCGGCGCCATCGCTCTGTTTATTCTGTTTTGTACTAACATCTGGTTTAAATAAATTTATATAAGCTCATAAACCTCCCGTCCTGAACAGCCGGGAGGTTTTTTATTGTTCTGTCTTTTATTTTTGCAGCTTTAATACAATAATGTAAATCACGAATGTTAATCGTTGTTTTCATATGTGTAACATTTTGTCTTTATTAACACATCGTTTAATAATTCCGCTTTAAAAGCAAGTGCGTTTTAAGGTACAATATATTCTGTATAATGGGGGAAAATGGGTTAAACATATTTAAACACATCCCATAATCGAATTATATCCGCACGCAGCCGACAGGCGAGCGGGTTTTATACAAATACAATGCCGGAGATTGGAAGCAATTAAGTGAAAAACGACAAGAACTCAGCACAGCTCCGTGAACAGCTCGAAAATGAGTCTTCGCCTGCCCGGG
>JAAZGC010000064.1 GCA_012511425.1 Clostridiales bacterium
AATGTCAAGGACAACTTTTCTTAATTGTGCATGAATATTTGCGTAGCATTACGGATTGTTTGGTCGTTTTGTACCAAATGCGGATTTTATTTGAACTCGGTGACGCTGTCTTTGAGGAAAAGACGGCAGAAAAATCTCGACGGCAGGAAATTGAATTACCGAAAAAGCATTAATATTCACACTGTTTTCTTGCATGTGAAATATTCTTATATTATAATTTAATCAACCATAATCACAGGAGGTTTCAGGTATGATTTACGACAAATATGTCTCACTGATTCGCGGCAAGCTTGAGAGTGCCGGCAAAGTTTACATTCCGCTTGCTTACAGAAAAATCGGTGAGCTTCAGAACGTTCGTTATTACGAGACAAAAGAACATCTTCACAGCGCAATTCCTCAGGATGGCTACAAGACGGCTGACGGAGGTTTCACCTGGGGCGGCGAATGGGGGAACGCCTGGGTGCGCGGCACTGCCCGCGTTCCGGAATGCTGCAGTGACACCCCTCTTTATATTATGCCTAAGACCGGAGCCGTTGAGATTCTTTATTTCAGGGACGGCAAACCCGCCGGCATCATAAATTCAAAAGGCGAAACCATCATGAACGGATTCCATGCGGTCTCTCTTCTGACCGCGGGAGCCGCTGCCGGTACCGAATTCGATGTCGCTCTCGAATGTTATGCCGGTCACTTCTGCGCCAGATGCGGACCTTATGAGAACTACGGAGTAGATTCGGAGCCCGACTCCGCATTTATCCGCCGCTTCGAATCGGTCGATATCTGCCGCCGGGACGAAGAGGTCTTTGGCTTCTTGTTTGACTTAAAAGCTGTTCTGCAGCTTTCCGAGAATCTTGATCCGCAGTCAACCGTTAAAGCCGAAGCCAGAAATGTACTTGAAAGAGTATTGGAAACTCTTGTTTTATATCCGCTGCATTATCCCGAAGAAGTTTGGCGCGCTTCAATCGTTAAATCACGTGAATTGATGAAACCTATCCTTGCAAAGACCGAAGTCGATCTTACGCGCGGATATGTCGGAATAATCGGTCACTCGCATATGGACTCCGCGTGGCTCTGGCCTTATTCCGAAACAATTCGCAAATGCGCCCGCACATACGCAAACGCACTGTCACTGATGGAACAGGACCCCGATTACAAATTCATTCAGTCTTCTGCGCTGCATCTGAGCTGGATGCGCGACTATTATCCTGATATATTTGACGGTATTAAAAAGCGGACGGCTGAGGGGCGTTACGAGCCCAACGGCGGTGTCTGGGTCGAATGCGACTGTAATATTACCGGCGGGGAAGCAATGGTTCGTCAGTTCCTTTACGGTCAGCTCTTTACCCGGAAATATCTCGACTACACATCCGACGCCTTCTGGCTTCCGGATACTTTCGGCTACAACGCTGCCATTCCTCAGATCCTGCTCGGCTGTAATGTGAAATATTTCTACACAACCAAGATGTCATGGAATGATCTTAATGATTTTCCGTTTGACACCTTCCGCTGGAAAGGAATTGACGGCAGCACCGTTCTGACGCATCTTAACATGACGCATACCTTCCCTGACGTCAAAAACGTAATTGAAGCTTCCCGTTCGCCGCGCGACAAGCAGGCTTTCAACGGCAGGCTTATTGCTTTCGGTTTCGGTGACGGCGGCGGCGGTCCTACCATGGGCATGGTTGAAGACGCCAATCGTTCGCGCGGTATCGCCGGACTGCCAAAAACCGAATATACTACGATAAGCGGCTTCATGAAATATATCGAGGAGAACAGCTGCAATCTGCCGTTATACGACGGCGAGCTTTATCTCGAGCTGCACCGCGGCACACTGACACAGATGCACGATATCAAGCGCGGCAACCGCAAGGCTGAATTCGCGCTTCGCGATCTTGAATACATGTCGGTACTTTCCGGCAATATAGACAAAGAAAATATCGATACTCTTTATAAATCATTGCTTCTCAATCAGTTCCACGATATTCTGCCCGGAACTTCTCTTACCTGCGTTAATGATACCGCGCGCGAAGAATTCAGCGCGATTATCTCTTCCGCCAAAACCGATGCCGCTGCTGCCGCCGAAAGCTTCACCGTCAACTCCGACAGCGTAACCTTCTTCAACACCACCGGATTTGATCGCTCCGATGCTGTCTTGGACGGCAAGGTTTCTCTTGAAGGAATCGAAACACAGACCTACACCGACGTCTGCGGACGGGAAAAAACTTCCGCTTATGTTGAAATTCCGGCATTCGGAGCGGTTTCTGTAAAAACCGGTGCTTCTAAAACCGGAGACATCCCGTTCTGCGCCGATGAAAACCGTCTCGAGACACCTTATTACAGTGTTATTTTCGACACCGACGGCGCTATCGCTTCCCTCTTTGACAAAAAAACAAATCGTGAGATTCGCGCCGAAGGCGGAGCTCCCCTCGGCACCTTCTACTTCGGAGAGGATGTTCCCGGTTACTGGGACAACTGGAATATCGACATCGACACCTTGAAATTCAAGATGAAGCCGCAGATGAGGCTTGTCAGCCGCGAAACCGTTTCTGTCGGATCGCTTGAATACCGCATCCGCTCCGTTTACGAAATCGGACAGGAGACAAATATCACCGTTGACACGGTGTTCTACTCTCACAGCAGGCGGATTGATTTCCATACTCTTATCGACTGGAAAGAAAAGCACTGCCTGCTGAAAGTCGGATTTGATGTCAATGTGATGAGCCACACCGCGAAGAACGAAATTCAGTTCGGATATTCAGAGCGGCCGACCACCCGCAACAACAGCCTTGAAGCGGCGAAGTTCGAAGTGGTAAACCACAAATACACCGACGTTTCCGAGTCGAGATACGGTGTTGCTATATTAAACGACTGCAAATACGGAATCTCCGAGGAAGCCATTGACAACGGCGTTTCGCTGCAGCTTACCCTGCATCGCGGCGGCACCCGGCCGGACGTCACAGGTGACGCAGGAGTCGCTGAGATGGTTTATTCGCTTTATCCGCACGAGGGTTCGTTCAGCGTTCCGACGGTTCTGCGAGAAGCTTATCTGCTCAACGTTCCGATGCTCGAGGCAAAGGGCGGTTTGAAATCTGAATTCACTCCTCTCTTCACGCTTGACGCCGATAATATCGTCGCCGAGACGGTAAAACCCGCCGAATACGGAAAGAAAGCCTATGTCATACGTCTATACGAGGCTGAGCGCAACCGCACCGTCTGCCGCCTTAAGATAAACGGCGGAGGAGCGGTTTATGAGACGAATATGCTTGAAGAAGTCAAGGCTGAACTTTCCGCCGAAGACGGCGCTTACACGCTTGAATTCAAACCGTTTGAAATCAAGACTATTCTCGTCGAAATCTGACCTGAAAATCGCTTAAATAATATCGCTCCCGCTACATTGAATTGCGGGAGCGATATTTATATGTTGCCTAAATATACAAACTCAAGTTCTTCCGATGCTATATCGGCAAGCCGATGCATTAGGGCGATATCGGTAGGTCTTTCATCGGTCATTTTATGCCTCGGGAAAAAGCGGGTTATATGCAGGGGGATTGATTTTGAAATTGAAGCTATCCATTCGGTTTCGCGGCGCATATCCTTATCTGCATCGCTCAGTCCGGGTACTATTAATGTCGTTATCTCGATATGCGCCTTTTCCGCCGCAGCTGCTATGAAATTCTTTACTGTTTCAAGATTTCCGCCGAGCGAGCGGTAACCGCTTTCGGTGAAGCATTTCAGGTCGATATTGAAAGCGTCTATATAAGGAAGAACTTCGTCTAATGTTTCACGCTCAAAATTGCCGTTTGTAACGACTGCGTTATACATTCCTTTTTCCCGGACAAGTTTTGCCGTGTCTCTGACGAATTCATAGCCTATCATCGGCTCGTTATAGGTAAACGCCGCGCCGATATTGCCTCTTGCGCGGTATCTGGCGCAGAGTTCCGCCGCCTCTTCCGGCGTTATAAGATCGGCGAGGTGAGAAGATTCAAGCGTTGTTATCGAAGAATTCTGACAGAAGGGACAGCGCATATTGCAGCCGAAAGAACCGAAGGAAAGGACTTTGCCGCCTGGGTGGAAACGGTAAAGAGGCTTCTTTTCTATGGGGTCAAGAGCTATCGAAGTCACATAACCGTAATTTGCGGGTATGTTTTTGCCGACGCGGTTTTCTCTTGCATGACAGACTCCCCGCTTCCCCGGCCCAATGCGGCAGTGCCGCGGACAAACATCACAAATAATGTAATTATCAGTAATGGCGGACCACCTCGAATCGCTGGAGCTTGACAGGTTCATCCGCGGATATGCCTGCCTTTTGCCTGGCTATCGAAATTTGTTCTTCAACGGTGTCAACGCCTTCAAGGTTTGGGAGCAGCAGACCTTTTCTATACCCTTTTGACACAATTACACCGTAGCGCTTGACGTCAAGTTCGGATGGGCTGTCGATATCCTCGGTTTCTCCCAAAACGTCGACGCTGTATACAAGTTCATCAAGTTCGGAAGGCTTAACGGGATTGAAGCGCGGATCGCGGGTACCTGCCGAAACGGCGTTGTTGATTATCTCCTGCGCGAGGGTGGGACAGACCGGATATATCGTGCCTATGCAGCCGCGGAGATTTCCGTCTTTCTTAATTGTCACAAAAGCGCCGGCGGCGCGGTTTATGAGACTGTCGCTGAGACCTTTGGGAATATCGATGATTTTCCCGTCTCTTACATAACTTTCGAGTGAGGCTCTGGCAAGTCTGACATACTCGCTTTCATTATCTCTCCGGGACTTTATCTGTGCTCTTTTTTGCTTTCCGGCGGCTTCAAGGAAATATCTTGATTCGTCTTTTTTTATCGGCTCAAATATCGCCACTCCGTATCCGACGCCGAAAGGTCCTTCGTAGGAAAGCTGCTCCGCTTTTACGGAGAGTCCGTCAAAGGCGCCTGACATCATGACAAAGGCGCGATGACCACATTCGCCGGCTTCGTCGCAGAGGTTTTCGGAAAAACCGAAAAGGGCGCCGAAATCGGCTTTCGACAGCGTTTCCATGATTTTTCGGTCGTATTCGGGACCTTTTTCGTTATAGCCGTATGGTCCGTCATCTTTCAGGCGATGGGAGAGGTCACCTGAAGCGACAAAAGCTATCCTCCGTCCTGTTTTATCGGCAGCTTTTTTAATCGCCATTCCAAGTTTGTAGTGTTCGCGGAGAGGAAGACCGGATAAGCCTATTCTGACTATCGGTATGTCAATATTCCCGCCGAAGGCTTGACGCAGGAAATATAGCGGTACCATTGCGCCGTGGTCGAGCGAGGGGTCGCGCTCGCCCTCCGTTCCCGCCGAGATGCCTTCTTCCATACAGATGCCTTGGATTGCCGTGATAAGTTCCGCGTCATATCTGACTTTGAAGCTCACTTCTCTCGCGCGAAAGCGGGCGAAGCTGCCGGAGGCGGCTGCTCCCGGAGATATATGGATATAATCGGAATACATGACGCTGTGCGGCGTCGCTATTATTATAGTTTCCGGCTTGAATGACGCGACTAATTCGGCGGCTTTTTCATAAGCTTCGACAGTCGCGGCAATGCCTTTTTCATCGCCTTTTCCGACCTGCGGTATGATAAGCGGAGGATGCGGAACGGCTATGGCGCAGATTGGATTCATGACATTACTCCTTAAAAAAGCAGAGCGGCAGCTTCGCCGCCGCTCACATTTGCGCAAATTCAAATAATTTTTACGAAATTCGCCTTGCGGGGCGCAGCCTTGGGGAAGTCGCCCTTATGATATCCGAGGATGGCGGTTCCGACGCCGATATAATTGTCGGGAACTCCCCAGGACTTGGCAAGCTTCCTGCCCTCTTCCGACTCAAAAGCCTGCTTTGCGCGGAAAATATAGCAGGAATCGACGCCGAGGGCATATGCTGCGTTGCAGATGTTGCCGGTCACGAGCGCTCCGTCCTCTACATGGGTCGGGCGGTCGCGGTTGGCGAAGACCAGGGCGACTACCGGAGCGCCGTAAAACGGATCGCCGTTCGGATCGTCGGTTACCGCTGCGTTCAGCCTGCGAACAGTATCGCGAACTTCGGGATCGGTAACGCAGACGATCATGGTATCCTGCGCGCCCATTCCGTTGGGCGCATAGGTTCCGGCTTCAAGGATTGCATCAAGAGTGGCGCGTTCCGGAATTTTATCGGTATAGGATCGGACGCTGCGGCGGCTAAGAAGTGT
>JAAZGC010000065.1 GCA_012511425.1 Clostridiales bacterium
AAGCTGTCTGGCAATAAAAGAATAAAGCTCGCGGCTGCGTCCGTTCTTCATCGCATAAGCCATCTTGTCGGCGATAACATCTTTTCCAGCTCTCGAAGGAGTATAGGCGGCAAGATAAATCTCCGCCACAAATACCTCCCCGAGCGGAGAAGGAGCGCTTTTTCCGTGTAAATAAGCTTCAAAAGCCGATTTTTCGCCCTCGAATCTTTCAAGACATCCGGAACAGAGCGGTGCTTCGTCCGCCGCAATCCGTTTCCCACACCCGACGCAGGCAGGCGGGGAGAGCAGCGCCGCAAGCGCATCGATTATCGGGCGGGCGTTCATACCTGTTCATCAACGGCGAGCAGCCTTTTTAAACCCGTATACCTGAGCGTCTGCCGCGCGTTGTCGATCATCGAAGTCAGTACATCCCGCCGGCCGACCAAAATGACCATCTTCTTCGCCCTCGTGACCGCGGTATAAAGCAGATTCCGCGTCAGCAAAAGCGGTGTGTATGAGTAAAGCGGCATTATGACAACAGGATATTCCGACCCCTGGCTCTTGTGGACGGTTATGGCGTATGCGTGGTCAAGCTCGGATATCTGAGTGTAATCATATTTCACAAGCTGCTGTGCGTTTCCGAGTCCGCCGTCCGACTGGCCGAAATCGGCGATAAGCTCTCGCGCGTCTTCGTCGATAAGTTCAATCCTGCCGATATCGCCGTTGAAAATCCCGGTCCCGCGTTCCGGACCGCGCTCCCAGCTTAGGTTGTAGTCGTTTTTAATCTGCATAATCCGATCCCCCTCGCGGAAAATACCGGCGGCTCCTTTGGTGTGATGCTCGGCTTTATAAGGGGACGGAGGGTTCTGAGCCGATTGGAGCAGCGAGTTCAGCGCGGCGGTGCCGCAGATGTGTTTCCTTGACGGCGTTATGACCTGTATCTGCGGGATTATGTCTTCCCCGTATTTTGCCGGAAGCCGCCGCATTATAAGGTCGGCTATCGTTTCGGGGATTCGTTCCTCGGCTCGCCCGATAAAGAAAAAGTCGGTGTCGGGAGTGTTTATCAGCGGCTCTTCGCCGTTGTTTATCCGGTGAGCGTTCACGACTATCATGCTCTGATGCTCCTGACGGAATATCTCATTCAGAGATATCACCGGGAAAGCCCCGCTTGCGATAAGGTCGCAGAGCACATTTCCCGCACCGACGGAGGGAAGCTGATCGGCATCTCCGACAAGTATCAGCCTTGCGCCCGGCTTTACCGCCTTTAAAAGCGAAGACATCAGCATAATATCAATCATCGAGGCTTCGTCGATAATAATGACATCTTCGTCAAGCTGGTTGTCCGAATTCCGCGAGAAAACCATCGTCTCGCTGTCTTCCTGAAAAACTGCTTCGAGAAGCCGGTGTATTGTCCGCGCTTCATAGGAGGCGGCTTCGCTCATCCGTTTTGCGGCGCGGCCGGTCGGCGCGGCAAGGGCGCAGTCAAGCCCCATCCGGTCAAAAATCCGTATCAGTCCGCGAATAACGGTGGTTTTTCCGGTTCCCGGTCCGCCGGTAAGGATAAGCACCCCCCGGCTGACAGCGTCGGATATCGCCTTTCGCTGTAAGGGAGCGTATTTAAGCCCGAAATCCAGTTCCGCGGATAGAATTATTTTTTCAAGCGCCGAATCTTCACAGAGGTCATCCATCCGTACGCGGCTCAAGGCTTTCAGCTTTTCCGCGACATATAGTTCGGCTTCAAAATAGCTTTTAAGGTATATCTGCTGCTCCCCGTCTTCAACGGAAGCCATCAGCCAGCCGTCACGCAGCAGTCCGTCAAGCGCATTTTCAATTATCGGGCGGGGAAGCGAGAAAAAAGCGTCTCCGGCTTCAAGCAGCTTTGTCCGCGGCAGGCTGACATGACCGTTGCGTGAGGCGTTGTAGCTTAAAATATATTCAAGCCCGCAGCGCAGCCTTTCCGGGTCGTCTTTCGGTATACCCAAGGTCGCGGCGAGAGCGTCGGCTTTTTCAAAACCGATTTCAAGGTCATGCTGCGTTAAAATATACGGATTCTGCCGCACCCTTTCTACCGCGCCGCCGCCGAGCCGGGTGTAGGCTCTTGCCGCCGCCGCCCCGCCGACTATATCTCCGCAGAGCATTACCATCGTCCGGACGCCGAACTGAGAGTTGAACTCCTCGGAGATCCGTTCCGCCTTTTCGCTGTTTATGCCTGCGATATCGGTCAGCCATTCGGGATGATTTTCGATAACATCAAAAGTCTCGTCTCCGAAATGGTCGACAATCCGTCTCGCCGTCTTCGGACCGATGCCCTTAATCGTTCTGGAGGAGAGATATTTATACATCTCCTCCGCTCCGTGCGGCATCTCGGTTTCGCAGGATTCGGCGCGGAATTGCGGTCCATATTTGGTATGAGTTTCCCATACCCCCATCGCACGCAGTATCTGCCCTTCGGTAACAAATGGAATTGTGCCGGTAATGGTAATCTCGCCGTCATTCGCCTTTATATCTGCCGAATTTTCGTCCGGTTCAAGTTCGCAGACGCAGTAGCCGTTTTCTTCGTTGCGGTAAATCACACGGGTGATAACGCCGGATACCCGCAGCATTGCGTCTCCGCCGTCCTGTGTCAGATCAAATCTGCCGTATACCGGCGGCTGCCATGTCTCCTCGGGAGCGAATGCGGCAAGCTCCTCCTCGCGTTCATCGGCTGTCAGCGGTTCGGCACGGCGATAATCAAAGCCGCTCGATGAAAAGTCGTCAAACCCGCCGTCAAAACCCGTGTCGGCAAATCCTCCGTCTTCGTCCGGATCGTAGCTGCCGAAAGGCATGGAAACGGCGCCGTCCTTTTTTCTGGCGGTGTCGCTTTTCTTCTTCCTTCTTTTTTCGGACATATCGGCTCCGGATCATGAAAATAATCAGTAAATCAATCTCTAATATTATACACCCGAATCATGCGATTGTCAATACAAAAGCTCGCCGCAGCCCTGATTTAAGAGCCGCGGCGAAGATATAAATTCAGATGCTTGAAAGCAGCTTTTCGACAAGGTCGGTTTTCTCCCATCCGACGCAAAGCTCATCCCGACCCATATGTCCGTATGCGGAAAGCGGCGAGAAGATAGGACGGCGGAGACCGAAAGCTTCGATAATGGCGGCGGGACGGAGGTCAAAGCTGCGTACGACGGCTTTTTCGATTTTCGCGTCGTCGACTTTTCCGGTGCCGAAGGT
>JAAZGC010000066.1 GCA_012511425.1 Clostridiales bacterium
CAAAAGTTTTCTTGTAGAGGGGTCTGGGGGGATGAAATCCCCCCGGCGCGTCCCGGTCTCTCAAAAGTCCTCTCCCTCATCATCCATCTTCAGATGAGTGTCTTTCTTGATTATGGAGCTGTCTTCAAGTTCGGCTTCGAGAGCGTCTTCGTCTATCGGTTCTTCGGGGAGCTCGTCGGGTTCGCCGCGGTAGACGGTGAAGCCAACTATGCGGGCGTCTTCGCCGATGCGCATGAGGCGGACGCCGCCGGCGGTGCGGCTGTAGGTGGAGATACCGTCGACGGGGGTGCGGATGACGGTGCCTTCGTCAGTGATGATGAGGATTTCGTCGGTCGATTTTACGCAGGCGATGCCGCTGATACCGCCCTTTTCGGAGCCGGCCGCTTTGACGCCGAGGCCGCCGCGGTTGTAGGACGGGTAATCGGAGAAGGGGGTCAGCTTGCCGTAGCCCTCGTCGGTGACGGTGAGCAGGCTCCAGTCGGGGTCGGAGAGATGTTTTTCGGTCACGACTGCGGCGCCGGCGATGCGGTCGTCGTCGGAGCGGAATCGCATGGCGCGGACACCGGCGGCGGCGCGGCCGACGGCGCGTACATTGTCTTCCGAGAATCGCAGGACATTGCCGCCGGCGGAGGCGCAGAAAATCTCATCCTCGCCGAAGGTGTGCGCCACAAAGATAAGCTCGTCGCCGTCGGCAAGATTGATGGCGCGGATGCCGCTTGTGCGGATGTTGGTTAACTCGGTTACGGCGGTGCGCTTTATGGTTGCGCCGCGGGTGATCATGGTGAGATAGCCCTTGCCGCTCTTTTCGGGGACCGGCAGAATTGCGGTCAGCCGCTCGCCCGGCTCCATCGGGATGATGTTGGCGATGTTCGTGCCTTTGGCGGTTCTGCCGGCTTCGGGAATCTGGTAAGCCTTGCGCTTGCAGACTTTGCCCGAGTTTGTGAAAAACAGCAGCATATGGTGGGTGTTTGCGGCGATAACGTCGGAGACGTCGTCTTCTTCCTTGGTGGTCATGCCGATAACGCCCTTGCCGCCGCGCCGCTGGCTCGAATATTCGGCGGCGGGAATCCTCTTGATGTACCCGGCGGAGGTCACGGTAATGATGTCGGTGCGGCGCTCGATTAAGTCTTCCGGGATAATCTCGTTCGCCATCGGGGTAAGCTCGGTGCGGCGCTCGTCGCCGTAGCGGTCGCGGATTTTAGAAAGGTCGTCGCGGATGATCTGCCGGATGCTGTTTTCGTCGGCAAGAATCGCGCGGAGGCGGCCGATAAGCTCGTAAAGCTCGCGGAGGCGCTGCTCGACCTTCTCCCGCTCAAGTCCGGAGAGGCGGCCTAAAGTCATATCGGTAATCGCCTGCGCCTGCGGCTCGGAAAGATTGAATCTGGCGCTGAGGCGGGCGCGGGCGTCGGGGATGTTCTCGGAGCCGCGGATAATCACGATGACTTCGTCGATGTTGTCGATGGCGATTTTGTATCCCTCGTAGATATGCGCCTCGTCGAGGGCGGCGTTGAGGTCGAAGCGGACGCGGCGGGTGACAACGTCTTCCTGATGCGCCGTGTAAAGGCCGATCATCTGCTTTAAGTTGAGTATCTTCGGCTCGAGCGCGCCGCTCGCCGACGGCACCAGCGCCAGCATATTCGCGGCGAAGGTGTCCTGAAGCTGGGTGTATTTGTAGAGCTGATTTAATATGACCTGCCCGTGGGCGTCGCGGCGGTATTCGACGACGATTCTCATTCCGGCGCGGCCGGATTCGTCGCGGATTGCGGTAATGCCGTCTATCTTCTTGTCCTTGACGCAGTCAGCCATTGCGGTAACGAGCATGGCTTTGTTGACGGCGTAGGGAATTTCGGTGATGATTATCTGCCGCTTTTTCTCGTCGATCTCGGCGCGGGCGCGGACGATGATATGCCCGCGGCCGGTAGTGTAGGCGTTGCGGATGCCCGCCTTGCCGCAGATCATTGCGGCGGTCGGGAAGTCGGGGCCTTTGACGGCGGTCATAAGCTCCTCGATAGACACATCCGGGTTGTCCATGTACATATTGATGCCGTCGATGACTTCGCCCAAATTGTGCGGCGGGATGTTGGTCGCCATTCCGACGGCGATTCCGACGGAGCCGTTCACAAGCAGGTTGGGGAACCGCGAGGGCAGCACCTGCGGCTCGACGCGCTTGTTGTCGAAGTTCGGGTTCATGTCGACGACGTCTTTTCGGATGTCGGTCAGCATTTCGTCCGCCAGACGGCTCATCCGCGCTTCGGTGTAACGATAGGCGGCGGGCTTGTCGCCGTCGATGTTTCCGAAGTTTCCGTGTCCTTCGACGAGCGGATAGCGGAGGCTGAACGGTTGCGCCATGCGCGCCATCGAGTCGTAAACGGCGGTGTCGCCGTGCGGATGATAGCGCCCCAGAACGTTTCCGACAGTCGTCGCCGACTTGCGGAAAGGGTTCTGATATGTAAGGTGGTCTTCCCACATCGCGTAAAGGATGCGGCGGTGCACCGGCTTGAGTCCGTCGCGGACGTCGGGCAGCGCGCGGGAGATTATAACCGACATCGAATATTCAAGGAAGGACTTGCGGACTTCCTTTTCAAGGCTGACTTCGACTATCTCCTGCCCGTGAAAGGCGAGCGGATGCTCCTTTGAGCCGTCGGATGCGTCGTCTTCGTCCAGGATGTCGTCATCCGGGATGTCTTCATCAGAGATGTCCTCATCCGGAATGTCGTCGTCTTTGATATCTTCGACGGAATTTATATCTTCGTTTGAATCTATGTTTTCCACATCCTGTGGATTATCGGGCTTTGCCCCGTCCATCCCGGACTCGCGGCGGTCGTTGTCGTGGTCGTGGTCGTTTATCATATTTTACCTTAATGTTTTAGTTAAAAATCGAAAATGAATGTCTATGCCGAATATGCCGGACACCGTCTGGCATATTTCCCCTAAATCTTCAATCTCTCGACTGTGATTTCCCCCAGATACTTCCCCATCTGTTCAAGCGTCGGTATCTCCGTTCCATCAAGCTCGACCTTCGCGGCGGCAGCGGACGAGGCGAACTTAAGCGCGTCGGGGACTGCTCCGGCGGAGCTTATCGTATGCACAAACCCCGCAAGGAAGGTATCTCCCGCGCCGGCGAAGGATTTCAGCTCAACCTGTGGAGAACTGACTTTCCACATCCCCTCCGGCCCCGCGTAAATCGCACCCTTTTCCGACAGGGTACACAGCACCCTCGTCCCGTTTTCCACAAAGATCTGGAAAATCCGGTTTAGGATTTCCGACATTTCAACAAGGCGTTTTCCTGCAATCGAAGACAGCTCGTCAAGATTCGGTTTTATCATATACGGCGAGGCTTCAAGCGCGCTTTCGAGCGCCGCCCCCGATGCGTCGACCACTATATGAACCCCGCGGTTTCTCAACATCATGATAACAGAATTGTACACAGGGTTTTCCACACCCTGTGGAATACTTCCCGACAATACGAGAAAGCTGCCTGAATCCTGTGGATTGCCTGTGTTTTTTTTCAGCTCCTCCATGAGCGAGCTGCAGAGCGCTTCCAGCTCCTCCCGGCTGACGGGACCCCCCGCGCCGTTGAACTCGGACAGAACGGTTCCCCCGCCGGTGCCGAAGATCGTCTTCACGTTGATCCGCGTCGGTGCCGCAGTCTCGACGCCGCGTATCTCAATTCCCTCGTCCCGGAGCATCCTTATCATCGCTTGCCCCGTCTCCCCGCCGTAAAACAGGTAAGCCGGCGCATCTTCCCCCATCGCCTTCAGCGCCCGGGAAACATTTATCCCTTTCCCGCCGCAGAAAAGCGTCTGCGAATCCGTCTTGTTGAGCTTCCCCCAACAAGCCGCCCCCGCACCGCGAATCGAAACATCCAAAGCGGGATTAAGAGTGAGTGTGTATATTGACATATTTTATTTATTCAAAAGGAGTTTGTACCGGGGGGACTTCGTCCCCCCAAACCCCCTTACCAGAGGTGCCTTTTGAAAAAGGCACCTCTGGACTCCTTCAAAACTTTTCGGACTTATTTATATTTTATAACTTCTTCGAAGCGTAGGTTTTCGGC
>JAAZGC010000067.1 GCA_012511425.1 Clostridiales bacterium
ACCCTTTTCAGAGAATAAGAAACCAATACACAATTGACTGTCCCGCCGATTGTGAATTCATCAATATGCGGGACATATTTTATTTCGGAGAAATACTATGACAAACGAACAGGCGATAAAGCTCGATTCGGAATACATGATTCAGTCCTACGGCCGCCATCCCGCAGCGATAAGCCACGGCAGCGGAGCGTCGATGTATTCTCTCGACGGAAAGAAATATATTGATTTCACATCCGGAATCGGCGTTAATTGTCTCGGATATGCCGACCCCGACTGGGTATCCGCAGTATCGGCGCAGCTCGGGGAAATAGCTCATATGTCGAATTACTTCGTAAGTCCCAAGACGGCGATTCTTGCGCAGAGATTGGTTGAGCTGAGTTCAATGAAGCGCGTCTTCATGTCAAATTCCGGAGCCGAGGCGAACGAAGGTGCGATCAAAACCGCGCGCAAATACAGCCGCGACAAATACGGCGAAGGCCGCAGCACCATAATAACGCTTATCAATTCTTTCCACGGCCGCACCGTGACCACCCTTGCGGCAACCGGACAGGAGAGCTTTCACAAGGATTTCGGCCCCTTTACCGAGGGATTCAAATACTCTCCTTTAAATGATGTAGAAGCGCTCGAAGCCGCAGCCACATCCGATGTCTGCGCAGTAATGGCGGAGGTCGTTCAGGGCGAGGGCGGAGTCTTCCCGATGACGGCGGAATTTGCCGCAGCTCTTCAAAGCCTTTGCACCGACCGCGACATACTGCTGATATTCGACGAAGTGCAGTGCGGAATCGGCAGGACCGGCAAAATGTTCGCATGGCAGCATTTCGATTCGGTAAAACCGGATATAATGACGCTTGCAAAGGGGCTCGGCGGCGGACTTCCGATCGGCGCCTTCATAGTCGGCGAAAAATGCGAATATACGATAGGCAAAGGACAGCACGGCTCTACATTCGGCGGGAATCCCGTCGCCGCAGCCGGCGCAAACGTTGTGCTTGACAAAGTCAGCTCCCCGGGATTTTTGGACGAAGTCACGGAAAAGGGAAGATATATCGCAAACGCAATTAAATCGATGAATATCCCGTATCTAAAGCAAGTTCGCAGTCTCGGCATGATGATCGGAGCCGAGCTTGTTTCTCCTTCTGAAGGCGGAGCGGCAGCTGCGGCCTTTGCCGGTCTTGCCCTTCAAAAGGGTCTTCTGCTTCTTACAGCCGGCTCAAACACTGTCCGCCTGCTCCCCCCGCTTACCATTTCGACGGACGAAATCGAAGAGGGGCTCCGGATATTCAAAGCAACCGCACTTAGTATGATATAACTCCGACACCGAAAGGATTACCTGATATGTATAGAAGCCTTCTGAAAATGTCCGACCTTAACCGGGATGAACTTTATTACCTGCTTGACCTTGCTTCCAAACTGAAAAACGACCGCCGGCTCGGCATCCCTCATCCGCTGCTTGCCGGCAAGACTCTCGGCATGATCTTCCGCAAATCCTCGACACGAACCAGGGTCAGCTTTGAAACCGGTATGTACCAGCTCGGCGGCTACGCTCTCTTCCTGTCATCCGCCGATCTCCAGATTGGCCGCGGAGAGCCGATAGAAGACACCGCAAGAGTTTTGGGCCGCTATCTTGACGGCATCATGATCCGCACTTTTGCGCAGGAAGAAGTAGAGCAGCTCGCTCAATACAGCGGACTTCCGGTTATCAACGGCCTGACCGACTACGCCCATCCCTGCCAGGTGCTTGCCGATCTGATGACCATACGCGAATATAAGGGCGGCTTTGATGGCCGCAAGCTCTGCTATATCGGCGACGGCAACAATATGTGCAACTCCCTCGTAGTAGGCTGTCTGACGGCCGGAATGGATGTTGCGATAGCCGTGCCCGAGAAATACCGTCCCGCAGAAGATGTCCTCGAATTCGCTAAAGGCTACGGCGGTAAATTCATGATGACCGAAGACCCCTTAAAGGCTGCCGAAAAAGCCGATGTGCTTTATACCGACG
>JAAZGC010000371.1 GCA_012511425.1 Clostridiales bacterium
ACGAACGGATATCATCAAAGAGGTAACAATGACTGAATTAATGATTCTTGATGTCTTCATTTATCTCACCTCTGGGATAGTTTCGTGTGTATAGCTTTTGCGCTATTATATCATAAACCCTTCGAAGATTCAACAGCCATTTAAATTAAATGAAAATAATGTCATAACCGTATCGGTATAATATTATATTCCCGAAAATGAAAAAATTCCCACAATTCGCCGAAAATATGATATAATATAATAAAGAATAAAATGAATTCAGAAAACGAGAAATTCATATCTACAAATATTATTGCAGCCCAGCTCCGCACATTCAGCATAAACGAGGTTAACCCAAATGCCCTTATATATAGTAAGAAACGACATCACAAAAATGGAAGCAGACGCCATAGTCAACGCCGCAAACGAAACCCTTTTAGGCGGAGGAGGCGTTGACGGCAGCATTCATCGCGCCGCCGGTCCCGAACTGCTCGTAGAATGCAGAACGCTCGGTGGCTGCGAAACCGGAAGCGCGGAAATTACAAAGGGCTATAAACTGCCCGCAAAATATGTCATCCACACCGTCGGTCCGCGCTGGCGGGGCGGCAGCTGCGGAGAGCGCGAACTGCTCATCTCCTGCTATAAATCCTCCCTCGGATTGGCAAAAGAATATGAATGCGAATCGGTTGCTTTCCCGCTGATCTCTTCCGGTATCTTCGGTTATCCGAAGGATCAGGCTCTCAGGATCGCTATTGATACCATCAGCGAGTTCTTGCTCATGAACGACATGACTGTCTATATCGTCATTTTCGACAGGAAATCATATCAGATAAGCGAAAAGCTGTTCTCGGATATCTCTGGCTACATCGATAATAACTATGTCGATGAACAAACCGACCGGTTCCCGGAACGGCGTCGGCCGAGTGTTTTCCGCAAAATCAGGTCATCGCGCAAATCTGCCGTTTTCGACGAAGCCGATAAATCCGCCGAAGCGCCGGAAATGCTTTCTTACTTATCGCATACGGAAAAGAGTGCAATGTCCCTCGGCGATGCTCTGAGCCAAATAGACGAAAGCTTTTCGCAGATGCTGCTACGGAAAATAGACGAATCCGGCATGACAGACGCAGAATGCTATAAAAAGGCTAACATCGACCGCAAGCTCTTCTCAAAAATCCGTTCCGATAAGCTGTATAAACCCGGCAAGCCGACGGCGATCGCCTTTGCCGTCGCGCTTGAGTTGTCTTTGGACGAGACAGAGGAAATGCTGATGAAAGCCGGCTTTGCGCTGTCCCGGTCGAATAAATTCGACATTATAATCAGATATTTCATTGAAAATAAAAACTACAATATTTTCGAAATCAACGAGGCGCTCTTCGCGTTCGATCAGAGCCTGCTCGGTGCATAACAACTATTAATAAATGAGGTAAAAAAACATGGATTTCACGAATAAAGTTGCTGTCGTTACCGGCGGAGCGCAGGGAATAGGGAAGTGCATCTGCGGGGAGTTTTTAAAAACCGGCGCAAATGTGTGCATTATAGACCTTCTCGAAAACGAATATTTCACGGGAGATCTTGCCGATAAAGCGGCATTGGAGCGCTTTGCGCAAAAAGTTATCGATGACTTCGGTCATGTCGATTATCTGATTAACAACGCCGCGCCTTTTTCGGGCGGCATTGATTCGACAAGCTATGAAGATTTCGAATATGCGTTGAAGGTCGGAGTAACCGCCCCCTTTTACCTTTCAAAACTCTTCAGGCCATTTTTCCGGAACGGAGCAAGCATTATAAACATCTCCTCCTCGCGCGACCGCATGAGCCAGCCGCAGACGGAAAGCTATACCTCCGCAAAAGGCGGCATCGCCGCGCTGACGCACGCCCTCGCGGTCAGCCTTGCGGGAAAAGTCCGGGTTAACTCGATCTCCCCCGGCTGGATCGATACCGCGTATACCGTATACGAAGGCCCGGATGCAGCGCAGCACCCCGCCGGCAGAGTCGGCAATCCCCTGGATATCACAAATATGGTATTGTTCCTCTGTTCCGACAAAGCCGGCTTCATAACCGGCGAAAACATCTGCATCGACGGCGGCATGACAAAGCAGATGATCTATCACGGCGACAACGGCTGGATGTTGAAGTGATGCCGAAAAAACCGCACTGTATTTTTTTAAATAAATGTCGCATCGGTCGGAAAATTAAGTTCTTTGTATGAGGCTTTGTGAAATGATACGAAAATCAAAATCATCAAAAAAAATTACGCGGCAAACCTTAGCCGATGCGAACATTAAAGTGGGAAACCTTCTTTATCCTTTGACATAAACCGAAAACAATTAGAAGTAACATATGATGTAACGGTAACTGCAAAAGATGCCGCAGGCAACAGTTCAACCGAAACCTTCACAATCAAATTAAACCGCGACACCGACGGAGACAAGATACCCGACATAACTGATGATGACGACGACAACGACGGTGTCAGCGATGCAGATGAAGATGCAGCGGGAACCGATCCGAAGGATCCCGATGATCTTCCCGGAACAACCCCCGGATCGGACATGGTCATCACCAATGGAACCCAAACCGTAGTTGACAAAACCCCGATTGCCCCCATCGTAATTACCCCCAATGACCCGAATGCATCGGTAACCGTAAATCCCGCCGCCCTTCCGAACGGCATAACTTATGACCCGGCAACAAAGACAATCAGCGGAACACCGAATGTAACCGACTGGTCGAGCAATGAAGAAACAAGAACCTTTGTAATCCCGGTTACCGTCAATAACCCCGACGGCTCAACCTCAACAAAGAATGTTGTTATCACAGTCTGCCGCGATACCGATAGAGACGGCATACCCGACATAACGGATACCGATGACGACAACGACGGATATCCCGATGATGTCGAAAAGGCGATGGGATCCGATCCCAAGAATCCTTATTCGATACCGATCACTATCCCCGTAACACCGCCGATTATCGGCTACATACCCCCGACGGTTGTTGCTCCGACACCGGTTCTTCCGACTCCGGTTGTTCCGACACCGGTTCCGGATATTACCGAAACTGACACCGCTGTCGATGAGGATCCGAACGACAAATACGTTCCCAACGACCTTAACAGCATAGACCACATAGCATATGTCCGCGGCTATTCGGACGGAACCGTTAAACCCAACAACAACGTTACCCGCGCCGAAACGGTGACTATGCTCTACCGCCTGCTTACCGATACAAGACGCGCAGCGATAAACACCACGATTAATTCCTTCAATTATGTTCCTGCAGACGTCTGGTATAATGAATCGGTATCCACAATGGCGAGAGGCGGATATATCACCGGTTATGAGGACGGCAGCTTCGGAGGAAGCCGAAATATCACAAGGGCCGAATTCGTAACCGTGCTGGTTCGCTTTGTCGGAGTGGAGAAGGCGGAATGCAGCTTCAGCGACGTATCAAAAGATAACTGGGCATATGATTATATAGCCACGGCGACCGCAGCGGGCTGGATTTCCGGATATGAAGACAATACTTTCAGACCGGATCAGTTCATCACCGCGCGGAAGCGATGACGATAAACAACCGTGTTCTGAATCGCGGAGTCTGTAAATTCAGCAAACTTATCAACTTCAAGAAATTCCCGGATAACCTCCCGACCGATTGGTTCTACTACGAAGTAATCGAAGCGACCAACAGCCACGAATACACAGGCACAAGACCCTACGAAGACTGGACCGATCTTTACGATTAAATCCGTTTTC
>JAAZGC010000372.1 GCA_012511425.1 Clostridiales bacterium
GACAGTCTTCCGGATGTATGCAAAGCTCCGCCATAAGGATGAATACGAATTCGAGCCGGGCGAATACACCGTCTCCCCGTCGATGAACTACGACAAGCTGATCAATATCTTCCGCAATGCGGTTCCGATAAAGCGTGCCGAAATCACCCTGACCTTCTCGGAGGGGATGTCGGTGGATGATGTAATCAAAGTCTTCGTTGATAACGGCATCGGAACGAAAGAGGGATTTGTCAAGGAAATCCGCGAGGGCGACTTCTCCGATTTCTGGTTTATCAAGAATCTGACCCCGAACCCCAACCGCAAATACCGACTCGAAGGCTATCTCTATCCCGACACCTATAACTTCTATCAGGACAGCACAGAATATGCGGCACTGCGCAAGCTGCTTTCCAACTTCAACGTCAAGTTCGACGAAAGATACACCGAATCCTGCGAAGCGCTTGGAATGACGGTTGACGACGTAGTAATCCTCGCTTCGATGATCCAGTCGGAGGCGAAATTTATCGACGAATATACGACGATAAGCTCGGTATTCCACAACCGACTGAGAAACCCCGGCTACGAAACCGCCGGATATATGCAGTCGGACGCGACGATACAGTATACCTTTGAAGAACATAAAACGCGGATCACCCACGACGACACCCTGATCGACGACCCGTACAACACCTATGTGTACAAAGGGCTGCCGCCGGGGCCGATCTGCAATCCCTCGCTGAACGCGATAAACGCCGCGCTTTACCCCGCCGAAACCGATTATTACTACTTCATCGCCGAGCGCAACGGCTACAGCCTCTTCGGCAGAACGGCGGCGGAGCACCAGCGGAATATCGAGGCGGTTCGCGAACAATACAACTGATTTGAATAACTGAATATGGAGGAAACAAAATGTCCGTACAGGTTTGGGCTCATCGCGGCGCATCCGCATACAGCCCGGAAAACACAATCGAAGCCTTTCTGATGGCCTGCGAAATGGGAGCCGACGGAATCGAGCTTGACGTCTATCTCTCGGCAGACGGCCACATCGTCGTCAGCCATGACGGAGACCTTCTGCGCTGCTCCGGCAAACCCGGCAAAGTCACTGCGCTGACGCTTGCCGAACTCAAGGAATACAACGTCGGCGTAAATCACGCCGACCGCTATCCAGGAAAAACTTTCGCCGTGCCGACGCTCTGCGAAGTTTACGAAGCCGTCCGGCCTTACGGCATAACGGTTAATGTAGAGCTGAAGGGAAGCGGCGCCGAAATCCTCGACAAAGCCGTCAAATGCGCCGACGACCTTTCGATGAGCGGCAATGTCGTCTATTCCTCGTTCAATCACTTTAACTTGACCGGTATCCTCGACCGCCGTCCGCACGCTCACGTCGCACCGCTCTACGGCTCCGAGCTGGTAAAATCCGCGCAGTATGCAAAATCGTTCGGCGCATATGCGCTGCACCCGCATTACGGCGCGCTCTATAACGAGCCGGATTATGTTGAAAATGCACACTCCCTCGGCGTCCGCGTTCATCCGTGGACGGTCGACGGCGAGGACGATCTCAAGCGTCTGTTCGCCCTCGGAATCGACGCAATAATCACGAATAAGCCGGACGTTGCCCTTCGGCTGCTCGGCAGAGAAAAAAAGTAAAATAAATCAATAAAACCGCGGGGAGAAGGTAATTCTCCCCATTTCTTCGGTTTGAAAGAGAGTAAAATGCGTATTCCCGAACTTTTGTCCCCGGCGGGGGACAGGGAGAAATTCGACGCCGAGCTGAGATTCGGCGCAGATGCCGTCTACCTTGCCGGGAAGCGGTTCGGAATGAGAGCCGCCTCCGGCAATTTCACTCCGGACGAGCTCCGCGCCGCCGTCTCCGACGCCCACGCCGCCGGGAAAAAGGTATATCTTACCCTCAATATCCTGGCAAGAGATGAGCAATACGAAGAAATCGCCGAATTCCTCGGCGAAATCGCCGATATCC
>JAAZGC010000005.1 GCA_012511425.1 Clostridiales bacterium
ATATAAAAAAACCGGAATCCTGTAACTCAGGGTTCCGGTTTTACTTTTTCTATATCTTTTTTAATTGCCTCTGCGAGCTGTTCCGGAGACGTGAATTTAGTCTCGGGGCGGATGAATCGCAGAAACGAGGTTGAAACAGTTTTGCCGTATAAATCGCCTTGAAATCCGATGAGATAACTCTCGGCGATCGCCGCGGCTTCGCCGCCGGGAAGGTGCGATACTGTCGGCCGCATTCCCACATTTGTAACGGCTTTATAGCTTTCCCCGCCGGCTGTTTCGCACAGCGTCTCATAGACGCCGAATCGGGGGATGAGCATATCTTCCGGGAAGTGCTGGTTTATCGTCGGGATGCCTAATTGTCTGCCCAGCTGTCTTCCGCGGCTGACTTCCGATGTCAATCGCCACGGTTCACTTAAAAGCCGCGCGGCGGCTTCTGCATCTCCCGCGGCTAAAAGCTCCCTTATCCGGGTCGAGCTTACCGGAGCGCCGTCAAGCTCGACCGGGGGGACGACAATCGCCGTTCCGCCGTAAAGCTCCATCAGTCGCTTAAGGTCATCGGCTTTGCCCTTTCCGTCGGCGCCGAAAGTGAAATTAAAGCCGCAGAACGCGGCTTTTGTATTTAAGGTACCGATCAGTATATCCCTGACAAAGGCTTCCGGCGAGATATCTCGGATGTCGGAAAACGCTTCAAACGCCGCGGCGGCAATCCCGGCTTCGGCAAAAAGCACCCGCCTTGAAGGCGCGTCGGAAAGACATACCGCTTTTCCGTTATTTGAGGCGAATATCGCTCCCGGAGCTTCTTCGAAGGTCCATACCGCCGGCATAAGCCGGTTTTCGGCGGCATATATGACGCAGCTTCGAAGCAGCGCCCGATGCCCCGTATGCACACCGTCAAACCCCCCGAGAGCAACCGCTTTCGGGAGGTTATTAGGTTCGATTGGCGGATAATCGCGCTCGTAAAGCCCGGCGAAGCTGACTTTGCCGGAGCATGTTCCGACAGAATTTCTTAAATCGTAAAGCTTCATTGACGAGGATGTCAGATCCGCAGGTATTCGGCGAGCAGCACGCGCAGCACCTCGTCGCGGTCTACGCGGCGGATCAGCGCACGGGCGTTTTTATAGTTGGTGATATATGTCGGGTCTTCGGTCAGAAGGTAGCCCACCATCTGATCGATGGGGTTATATCCGCGCTCAAGAAGAGCCTTATATACGGTTGAAAGCACACTTCGGATTTCGGTATCCCGGTCCTCGTGGATCGAGAAGGTCTGCGTCTGGGATGAGTCCGGAATGTTGAGAAGGGTATCTCCGGGTCTGGGTTTTCTGTTGTCAGCCATATCAATCAGCTCCAAAATTAATACAACACTGTCCGCGCAAGACGATTCTTGCGAAAAATACCATATACCGATATTATACCATTTCGTGCCGGATATTTCAAGGGGTGGGCGGCATTTGTTATAATTCTGTAATATTTTTGGAACTTGCGATACCGTCTTTATTGTTCTGTCTTGTCCGGTTTAGGCTCACGCAGACGGTTTTTCCCGGCGGTGAAGCGGTCGAGCAGGGCGACGCATCCGGGAAGGACAAAGAGAATCAGCAGAACCGACGAAAGCGCGCCTATCGATATTGTCGAGCAAACCTGCGAAGTGGTATGGTCGGAAACGAAGAAGCCGAGGATCGCGGTTACGAGGATCAGGATCAGTCCGGATGTCATTATCGTGTGGATTGAGCCTTCGTAAGCCGCCTGAAGCGATTCTATAATTCCCATCGTCTCGCGGTTTTCGCGGTAATAGCTCATGAATATTATGGCGTAGTCGATCGTTGCGCCCATCAGTATACTCTGTACCACCAGGATCGCAATATGCAGTATATCGTAACCCTGTATTCCTACAACGACGACTGTGATATAAACCGCGGTCTGAACCAGCAGCACCAGCAGCGCCGGAACAAACACCGAGCGGAAGGTCACAAGCACCACAAGGAAGATGGAGAGTGCGGTAATTATCGAAACTATCAGGAATTCGCGGCTGAAGTCGTCGGATATCTCATGCGGGATGACCGAGGTGCCGATCACGTAAGCCGGCTTTGTAAATGATTTTTCTCCGTCCGCGAGTTTCGTAACGAAAGCTTCGGTTTTGTCCGATTCATCAGGGAACTGGGTTCTGATGAGTATTCTCGAGTATTTGTCACCTTTAATCTGAGGAAGGGCGTCGTTGAGCTCGTTTAAAGCATCGGATAGCGTTTTCTTTATATCGTCGTCGAAGAAGCGGGAGAATTCGGGCGAGGGCATGATTTCGTCGTTGATGTAATGAAGCAGTTCTTCGGCGGACATAGTCCACTCGGGTTCATATACTTTTTCGGAAGCCTCGATGAGATAGAGCAGCTTCATGTCGTTTTCCGAGATGGCGTCGGAATATTTCGCAAGAAGCGTTGTCATTTCGCCCGATTCATATTTTCTATCGGACAGGAACAAATCGACGATCTCGCGGGCTTCTCTGAGC
>JAAZGC010000068.1 GCA_012511425.1 Clostridiales bacterium
GAAGCCGGAGGCGTCGCGGCGGCGGTGGAATCGGCGTCCGGGAAGATTTACGTCGGAGTCTGCGTCGATACCGCCTGTTCTTTAGGCGTCTGCGCCGAGAGAAACGCGCTTTTCAACATGATCACCAACGGCGAGACGGAAATCCGGCGGGTGATAGCGCTGTCGTCGGACGGGACAATGCCTCCCTGCGGCGCCTGCCGCGAATTCATGGCGCAGATGATGCCGGAAAAATACCGGGAAATCGAGATCATGATCGATTACGACAAAGGACGCGCGGTCAAATTGGGAGAGCTGACCCCCGATTGGTGGTTCTGACCGAATTACTTAAAAATTAGTCACAGTTTATTCCTTGATTTATCTGCCTGAATGTGGTATACTAAATCAGTACAAAGGTTTTTTTCATTTCCTTGTACACTCCTTTTCGCCCGGCGGTTTCCTTACGCCGGGTGTTTTTTATGCGGATAACGCCCCGGATCCGTAAACTTACGAATAAAAACATCGCCGTAAAAACCGTTTTCGGTGTCGATACAGCGATGTTTTTTTGTTTATTTTATTTGCCGGTTCGCAGGGTGCCGCCGCAAGTTCAGTTATCTTTATTTTTGATATATTCGTCTATTGCAAAGGCGGCTTTCTTTCCGGCGCCCATCGCCAGAATTACCGTCGCGGCGCCGCTCACCGCGTCACCTCCGGCGAAGACGCCGGGGCGGGTGGTGCTGACGCCGTCGTCTTTCGTGACAAGGCAGCCGCGGGAGTTGGATTCGATTCCGGGTGTAGTCATCCTTATAAGCGGGTTCGGCGATGTGCCGATTGCGACTATCAGGGTATCGACGGCTATGTCGAATTCGGAATCGGGCATCCGGACGGGACGGCGGCGGCCGGAGGAATCAAGCTCTCCCGGCTGCATTCGCTCGCAGGTTACCGAAACTACATTGCCCTTCTCGTCCGCATTTACCCGAACGGGATTTACAAAGGTGCAGAGATCTACGCCTTCTTCCTTTGCGTGTTCGATTTCCTCGCGGCGGGCGGGCATTTCTTCTTCGGAGCGGCGGTAGAGTATATATACCTTCCCGGCGCCGAGCCGAAGCGCGCATCTTGCCGCGTCCATCGCGACGTTGCCGCCGCCGACCACCGCCGCCGCGGCGGGGACTCTGATGGGGGTGGCGTATTCCGGGTCATACGCTTTCATCAGGTTTATCCGGGTCAGAAATTCGTTCGCGCTCATAACTCCGACCGAGTTTTCGCCGGGAATGCCGAGGAAACCGGGCAGGCCGGCGCCGGTGCCGATGAAAATCGCTTCAAAGCCGCGGGAAAACAGCTCGTCAATCGTAAAGGTGCGGCCGACGACGGCGTCAAAGACGAACTCAACTCCCCGCCGGCGAAGGTCATCGACCTGATTTTCAACTATGCTTTTCGGCAGTCGGAATTCGGGTATTCCGTATGTCAACACACCGCCGGCGCGGTGAAGTGCTTCAAAAACGGTGACTTCATAGCCCATCCGGCGAAGGTCGGAGGCGCAGGTAAGCCCGGCGGGACCCGAACCGACAACGGCGACTTTTCTGCCTTTCGGAGCGGCGTCGGCAGTTGTATCCGGCTGATTTTTTCCGGCTCCGGCTTCGGCCGCGTAGCGCTCAAGGCGCCCTATCGCAACCGGTTCTCCTTTTATCCCACGGACGCAGAACTTCTCGCACTGCGTCTCCTGAGGGCATACCCGGCCGCATATCGAGGCAAGAGAGGATGTTTCTTCGATGACGCCGAGCGCCGAGCCGGGATTCCCCTTTGCTATCTGCGAAATAAACCGCGGGATATC
>JAAZGC010000069.1 GCA_012511425.1 Clostridiales bacterium
CGTGAGTGGCGGAAAGCTCGACCTGGCTTTCGGCGCGGACGGGTCCTAAGACGCGAACGCGCTCAAGGCGGCCGCGGGGGCCTTCAACGGTGACCTGCTCGTCGCAGGCAAACTGACCCGGCTGGCTGAGCATCTTTTTGACGGTCAGCTCGGCGCCTTCGCCGAAAAGAATTGCAAGGTGCTCGGCGCTCAGGTGGAGGTGGTGAGCGGAAGTCTCGACTATGAATTTGTTTGACATGATATATGCTCCTTGTTTTATTATTTTCTTCCTCTATATTATACACCAATCGGCGCGGAATTTAAAGCGGATTCTGTTAATTTTAACACACGGCGCAAAAATATCGGCGGCTCTCGCCGTTTTCGGGCAAAAGCCGCCGTTTCATCTTAAATAATAATTGGTGGTCAGACCGCCGCGTGCTCGGTGCGCTCGAGAATGTCGCTCTGAACGCTTTTGTCGAGGCGGGTGAAGTAGGCGCTGAAGCCGGAGACGCGGACAACGAGGTTTGCGTATTTCTCCGGATGCTCCATCGCATCCTTCAGCGTTTCGCGGCTGACGCTGTTTATCTGCATCTCCTGGCCGCCGCGGGCGAAATAAACCCGCAGAAGCGCGGTCAGCGCCGGCAGATTTTCTTCGGCGAAGGCATTCGGGGTGAATTTCTGGTTGACTACCGAGCCGCCGGAAACCTTTGTATAGTCGGGCTTGACGAGGCTCAATATCGTCTGGGTGACGCCGCTCGTGTCGCAGCCGTAGGTCGGGCTGCCGGCGTCGGAGATAGGCTCGCGGGCGCGGCGGCCGTCGGGGGTGGCGGCGGTGTTGCGTCCGCTCCAGATGTTCGAGGTGTTCGCAGCGCAGAGGATGACGAATCGGCCGCCGTTCGGCGTCTTGTACGAATCGAATTCGGCGGCGAGAAAATCGACGAATTCGATCGCGTATTTGTCGGCGAAGTCGTCGTTATTGCCGTATTTAGGCGCCGAAAGCAGCTGACGGCGGGTCTCTTCAAAGCCGTCAAAGTCGGCGCGAAGCGCCGCGACAAGCTCCTCCATCGTGACTGTCTTGTCGTCGTAGACGCACTTCTCGACAGCCGCAAGCGAGTCGGCGACGGTGCCGATGCCCATTACCGCCGCGCCGTGATTGCCGGGATAAAGCGCGCCGCCGTCGCAGACGTCGAGCCCGCGGCCGATGCAGTCGTCGGTAAGGCAGGAGAGGAAGGGATTTACGAAGTTCTTCGGATTATACTTCTTCATCGTCGCGTTGACGTTCAGCACATAGCCCTTTATCGCAGCGTCAAGCTGCTTTTTGAAGGCGTCCGTGAACTGTTCCATCGTGTTGAACCCGGCGGGGTCGCCGCAGTCGACGCCGGTTTTTTTGCCGGTCAGCATATCGACGCCGCGGTTCAGCGTCAGCTCGATGTATTTCGGGGTGTCAAAGCGGCCGTCGTTCCACGGCTCCTGCCGCCCCTGAATCAGGTTTTCGATGCAGCCGACCATGCATAAGTCGCGGGCGTGCTCGATTGGATATCCCAGCCGCGCCATCGAATCGACGTTGACTTCGTCGTTCATCAGCGCCGGATATCCGAGGCCGGTGCCGATGACTTTGAGACATTCGGGCAGAAACTCCGCCGGGTCGCTGCCGCTTATCCTCGCGGACAGGTTGGGGCCCGGGATGTTGCAGCGGCGGACGGCGCCTAAAACCGCATAGGAAAGCTCGTTTACTCCGTTTTCGCCGTCCGGCCTGACGCCGCCGATGCAGATGTTGCAGACGTCGTCGCCGCCGGTAAAAGCGCGCCGCTCGGCAATCTTCATAAAGGCGTTGGCAATAAGCAGTTCCGCCGATTCGCGGGTTTCCCTGCCCGCTTCGATGTCGGCTTTATAGAACGGGTAAAGATATTGGTCGATGCGGCCGAACGCCATCGCGTAAAGCCCCTGCATCGAAAAGACGATGTGCGCCATCCAGACAAGCTGAAGCGCCTGGCGGAAGGTCTTCGGAGCCGAATAAGCGACGGCTTCGAGCGTCTCTTTCATCTCCGGGGAATTCGCCTCATCGGCGTAATTCAGCAGCAGAGTGCGGAACGCCTCCGTAGATATGCGGCAGCACTCTAAGAAATCCACCTTCTCGGGGTCGTTTATATACTTTTTCTTCGATTCGGCGATGTCTTCGAGCAGTCCCGGAATTCCGCGGGAAAGCAGCTTTGAATAGAGCGGGGCGTAGTGGTCGGCCTGTTCGCGGAAGCCGCGCTCGCCGTAAGCGCCGCAGACGGCATCGCCCCTTTCAAGCTCGGAGGGGTCGAAGTCGCCCTCGTCAAGGAAAAGCCCGCGGAGGGAGCCGGCGATGAGGTCGTTTTTATAAACATGAACCTCCGACTGCGAAAGCAGCGCCGCAAAGGCGTTGGCGCGGGCGCGCGCCGAAGAGACGGAAAGATCGTCGTAATATCCGCGTCCCTTGTAAAGGTTCACGGCATACACCGCCTTCTTCGGCGAGTAAATTTCATTGTATAGTGGAATCAGTTTCTCGTCCATATCAGAAACTCCTTTCGATTTCGGCCGGTTCGCCGATCTCGTGGCTTTATAAGCGGAATCGTATTTACCGTTACGGTTTATATATTTTTTTAAAACAGCTGTCAGCCGAGTTCAAGGAACTTTTCGTTGACCTTTGCATACTGTTTTTGCACCATCGACTCATACTTCGCATAAACGGAAGCGAAGCTGCGGTCGGAGCGGTTGGCAAGATACCAGCCGACGTGTTCAGATCGTTTGAGTTGTCGAAGAAATAGTAGCCGATGTCGAACACTCTGCCGGCGCGGATGATGTCGAGCATCTCCACCGACTCGGCGTCGCGGGTGAACTTGGTGGTCAGCAC
>JAAZGC010000373.1 GCA_012511425.1 Clostridiales bacterium
AGCCCGCGGCCTTCGCGCCATAATTGAGGATATCATGCTCAATGTGATGTATGAAGTCCCCTCAAGAAAAGACATCAAAAAGGTCATAATAACAGCCGACTGCGTCGGCGGCAGCGGAACGCCGGTTTATATCGAAAAGAAATCTGCCAAAAACAGCGAAGAAGAACCCCAGGCGGCAGAAGATGAAGCGCAAGATGGGGATGCCTGATGAAACTTGCCGAAGCGCTTCAGCTGCGTGCCGATATAAATAAGAAAATCAATCAGCTTCGCACCCGAATGATTTCAAACGCCCAGATTCAGGAAGGCGGTGCGACAGCCGAAGATCCGTATGAACTCAAAGCAGAGCTTGACAGTGCGGTAAATGAGCTTACAAGGCTGATTTCCGATATAAATCTGACAAACTCTGTAACTTTTGTTGACGGCAAAACTCTTACCGAGCTTATCGCCGAAAAAGACTGCCTTAGGATCAAAGCCGGCATCTACCGCGAGATGATCAATGAAGCGAGCAACACCGTCTACCGCGCCCGCAATACCGAGATACGCATAAACCCGTCTGTCGATGTCAAAGCGCTGCAGAAGGAAGCCGACGAAATTTCAAAGCGCATCCGCCTGACCGACAATAAAATTCAGGAAATGAACTGGCTCACCGAGCTTAAACAAAACTGAAATTTCCGTTGGTAGCCGAATAAGGGCGAGTGTCACTCGACAGCGGAGCTCGGCTGTAAAGATCATAATCAGCTAATCACTGGCGCCGCCGACCGGAAGGAGCAGGCCCTCCATTTATATTTTAAGTACTAAAGCGCACAAACGCATAACTCATAATTTACATTAACTACCCGACATTGACTTTTTCGGCGAGGGCGGGAACGGGGAAAATAAAAAAATAAGAGGAAGCTTTTAACGGCTTCCTCTGTTTTTATACCGAATCTCAAACCGGATGAACTTTCAGCGTCCTGTCGGCAGCTTCGCCGTCGATGTTCAGCTTCTGCATAGCCCGGTAGTCGAAGAATTTCATCGCCACCTGTTCGAAAAGGGCGTAGCTGAGTATGTCCTCATCCTGAATCGCAATCCCTTTGAGTTTCTCGCGCAGCTTCGGCAGCTCCGGCTCGAGAAGATCGGCGGGACGGCAGGTAATCGGCTCATCGTTGCCTATAATCCGGCGGCGGAAATCAGGGGCGATCTCGACCGGTGTTTTTCCGTATTCACCGCGGACAAGCGCTTTGAACTCATTCGAGACCATCTTGTATCTCTCACCGGAAAGAACATTCATAACCGCCTGAGTGCCGACGATCTGCGAGGTCGGGGTGACGAGCGGGGGATAACCGGCATCCTTGCGGACGCGCGGCACTTCCTCAAGCACTTCATTCAGCTTGTCGGATTTGCCCTGTGCCTTGAGCTGTGAAAGGAGGTTTGAATACATTCCGCCCGGAACCTGATAAAGCAGGGTTTTTACGTTGACGGCGAGCACCTTCGGATCGAGCTGGCTGCTCTCGAGGTATTTCTCGCGCAGTTTGGTGAAGTGCACGGCGACGGCATCGAGCTTCTTAAGGTCAAGCCCGGTGTCGTATTCGGTGCCTTCGAGAGATGCGACAAGCGATTCCGTCGGCATCTGGGAAGTGCCCATCGCAAGCGGAGAGATAGCGGTGTCGACGATATCGCATCCGGCTTCTATCGCCTTAATAGCGGTCATCGAGGCAAGTCCGGTGGTGTAGTGGGTGTGCAGCTCAACCGGAAGGCTGCATTTAGACTTTATCGCTTTGACCAGATCATATGCGCTGTAAGGCTTGAGCAGGCCCGCCATATCCTTGATGCAGATTGAGTTTGCGCCCATGTCTTCAAGTGTTTTGGCGAAATCGGCGAAATATTCGTTATTGTGCACCGGGGAAATTGTGTATGAAAGCGCCGCCTGAACATGGCCGCCTTCTTTGATCGTCGCCTTTACGGCGGTTTCAAGGTTGCGCGGGTCGTTAAGAGCATCGAATATTCGGATTATATCAATGCCGTTCGCAAGGGACTTCTGAACAAAATATTCGACGACATCGTCTGAATAGTGACGGTATCCTAAAATATTCTGACCGCGGAAAAGCATCTGTAGTTTGGTGTTTTTGCAGGTATTGCGGATCTTTCGGAGCCGTTCCCACGGGTCTTCGTTGAGAAAACGCAGGCAAGAGTCGAAGGTAGCACCGCCCCATGCTTCAAGCGAATGATAACCGACTTCATCCAGAAGCTCAAGCGTCGGGATCATATCGTCGGTCGTCATTCTCGTGGCGATAAGAGACTGGTGTGCGTCCCGCAGCACCGTCTCGCAGATTTTTACTTTAGCCATATATATCTCCTGTAGGTTGACGAATTATATTAAGCGTTGACGGATTCCGGATAGTACAACCGGAGCGGCAATTATTTGAATGTGCTGAGGAAGACTCCCGCGGCAACGGCAGATCCGATAACTCCGGCGACATTGGGTCCCATAGCGTGCATTAGCAGGAAGTTTGTCGGATTTTCCTGCTGACCGACGACCTGGGAAACTCTCGCCGCCATCGGAACGGCGGAAACGCCGGCAGAACCGATAAGCGGGTTGATCTTACCCTTGGTAATCCAGCACATGAACTTGCCGAACAGAACTCCGCCGATAGTTGCGAAGATAAATGCGCAGAGACCAAGAACAACGATCGAAATTGTTTCAAATGTAAGGAAGTTTTCGGCGTTTGCGGTTGCGCCTACCGAAACTCCGAGGAATATAGTCAGAATGTTGATAAGCTCATTCTGCGCAGTCTTTGATAGTCTGTCGGTAACCCCGCAGGCTGTAAAGAGATTTCCGAGCATAAGAAATCCTATAAGCGGAGTTGCATCCGGAAGCAGCAACGAAACGATTATGGTTACGACTACTGGGAAGGCTATTTTCTCAACTTTTGACACCGGGCGCAGCGTCTCCATAACTATTACGCGCTCTTTTTTGGTAGTCAGCATGCGCATAAACGGAGGCTGAATTATCGGAATAAGCGCCATATAAGAGTAAGCGGCGATAGCAATAGCTCCGAGCAGCTGAGGGGCGAGAGTTTTTGCGACAAGCACGGCGGTCGGTCCGTCAGCTCCGCCGATAATGCCTATTGCGGAAGCGGCTTCCGGGGTGAATCCGATAGCAATGGCACCGAGGAATGCTGCGAATATACCCAACTGCGCGGCAGCACCCAGCAGGATCGATTTCGGGTTGGCGATAAGCGGAGAAAAATCGGTCATTGCACCGACGCCCATGAAGATAAGCGAGGGATAAACACCTAATTTTACTCCGAGATAGAGCATATCGAGCAGTCCGCCTTCTTTAAAGACGCGGATTATATCAAACTCGGCGTCGGGAACGAGGAACAATTCGGGATGATAAAGGTTAGCGCCCGGAAGGTTGGCAAGCAGCATTCCGAAAGCGATCGGAATGAGCAGCAGAGGTTCAAAGTCTTTTTTGATCGCAAGATAGAAAAGCACTATCACGATCACATACATTATGCAATATTTCAGGAAAGTTAGCGGTTCCTGAGAAGCAAAATAAAGGCTGGTGGTTTTCCAGAAATTTACAAAGAAATCTATCATAATAACAAGCTTTCTCCGGCGAAGTCACACGGCAGAGAACGGTGCTGATAATTAAAGCCGTGAGGGCCCGCCGCCGTACGGTCCCGTCATTCGACAGCGGTCAGTTCAGCGTGTAGAGGAGGTCTCCGGTATTCACCGACTGTCCGACTGTAACGTTGACGGAAGCTACGACTCCGTCCTGCGGACACATGATTTCGTTCTCCATCTTCATTGCTTCGAATAGACAGAGGACATCGCCGCGCTTTACGGGCTGACCTGCCGAATAATTCAGCTTGACTATCGTTCCGGGCATCGGGCAGGTAATCTTTACTGCTCCGCCGCTGCCGGAAGGCTGAGGAGCCGGTGCAGGGGCAGGAGCCGGTGCAGCTGCCGGCGCCGGAGCGGGAGCAGCCTTAGGGGCAGGAGCGGGCGCGGCAGTAGCTGTCGCTGCAGGCGCAGAAACTGCGCCGACTTCTTCCACTACAACTTCATAAGTTGTGCCGTTGACGGTTATATTGAATTTTTTCATTATATAATTCCTCTTTATAAATCTTATCTTAACCGATTTTTCTGAAACTGACGACGCGGAATCGGGTATCGGAAACCGGTTCGCCGGCAGCTGATTTTTCATTTCCTTCCGCAGCCAGATATGCGGCAGCGGCGGCCGTTATAACGGCTATGAGTTCGTCTCCGGTATTATTGCTTAATTCGGGGAGCGGTACATCCGGAACAGCCGGTGCATCGGAAGCTTTAGCGCTGTCGTCCTGATTTAAGCCGGTATTTTTCTTGTAAAGAAATACCCGGAACAGCTCCAGAACTCCCCAGAGCAGCATCAGAACCAGGAAGCACATACCCATGCCGAGTACGGTAACCCTGAGTCCGAGCAGCAGAGTCTCTCCGCGCGGCGCATCGGACATAGAGCTTCCGATATTCGACTCAAGCCTTCGTGTGACCGCAGCGGCCAGATATAATAAATTAACAGAATTCATATTAAGGTCCTCAGCTGCAAAGCATCTCGAAAGCCGAGACGATATGCTGGCGAAGTTCTTCGGCGGCGATAATGGCGTCTATGTCGCCGGCTCTCGCAGCCGCGAGCGGGGAAGCGATCTTTTCGCCGTAAAGCTTCTTCGCTTCGTCTTTTGACATATCTCCCTTCAGAAATTCTGCGGCGGCAGCGGGAGCAAGAGGAGCAATACGAGCGGTGTCGAGAGCATAGCAGACATCGGCTCCGAGGGATTTGGAGCCCATAAGCACATAAGCCCCGCCGTATGCCGGACCGATAACGACCGTTACCAGAGGCACCGACGCCGTACTGTATGAAAATCCAAGCAGTCCGAGCGGCTGCGAGAAACCGTATCTTTCGGCTTCGTCGCTGATGTCAAAACCAAGGGTGTCGACAAGCGTCAGTATCGGCAGATTAAAGGAATCGCAGAGATCGATAAGCCTTGAAGCCTTTTCGGCGGCTTTCGGAGTTATCCTTCCGCCGTTTACTTTCGGCTGATTTGCAATAACACCGACGCTGCGTCCGCCGAGGGAAGCGATTCCGCTTACCAGCTCCGGCGCATATCCGCCTCCGAGTTCAAAGAAGAAGCCTTCGTCGGAAACCGCTTTTATCACGTCATATATGTCAAGGTTGTCGGGATTCATAGAAGAAATCTCTGGAGTAAGTCGGTTGAGGTCGTCATCAGATGCATCGAC
>JAAZGC010000374.1 GCA_012511425.1 Clostridiales bacterium
CCGGACGAGTTATGCGAAGCGAGGAATTCCTCAAACGGATCGACATATTCAAGCGCCGAAGTCTCCCCGACGTCGCGGCCGTCGAGCAGGATGTGCACTCTGACTTTCTTTACTCCTTCTTTCTTCGCCTGCGCGATCATCGCCTTAAGGTGGTCGATGTGCGAATGGACGTTGCCGTCCGAGAAAAGGCCGATAAAATGAAGAGAGGAGTTGTTTTTGACGGCGTTTGAGATAAGCTCTTTCCAGCTTTCCGATTCGAACATTTTTCCGGATTCTATCGATTGCGAAACCAGCTTCGCGCCCTGAGCGAAGACCTGTCCGGCGCCCATAGCGTTGTGCCCGACCTCCGAGTTGCCCATGTCGTCATCGGAGGGCAGACCGACGGCGGTTCCGTGAGCCTTTATCGAAGTCCAGGGATATTCGGAAAAAAGACGGTCAAGGGTTGGCTTGTATGCTGAAGCAAAAGCATTCCCCGGACCGTCCGGCGCAAGCCCGACGCCGTCCATCACGACGGTAAGCACCGGACCTTTGACGCCTTGAAAAACAGAGCTTTTAATGAGGTTTTTCATCTGATAATCTATCTCCATTCTGTTGTTGCTTTTATCAGAATTATTATACCACGAAATTATGAACAATATCATATTAATGATGTATATATTTAACATCTTCCGTTTTGTACCGCCGTTCATCCGCCATTATCCCAAAGGTAACAAAATAGCGGTTGAAATATAACGGACTTTAATGGTATAATATAATGATTGAATTTTTGTCAAAAACAGATATCTGTTTTATATACAGCTCCGGGAGGTGGATAAGATGAGGCTGCTTGAAGGGAAATTCGAACTCGTTTCGGATATGAGCCCGAAGGGTGATCAGCCGCAGGCGATAGAGAAACTGTCGCAGGGCATTGAAAACGGCCTTCGCAGTCAGACTCTCAAAGGAATAACCGGTTCCGGCAAAACCTTTACGATGGCGAATATAATTCAGCGGATACAGAAGCCAACTCTGGTGCTGTCGCACAACAAGACCCTCGCGGCGCAGCTCTGCTCTGAATTCCGCGAGTTCTTCCCGCATAACGCGGTCGAATATTTCGTTTCCTATTACGACTACTATCAGCCGGAAGCGTATATCCCCGGAAAAGACGTCTATATCGAAAAGGATGCCCTTATAAACGACGAGATCGACAAACTCCGCCACAGCGCCACCTCTGCGCTTTTTGAGCGGCGGGACGTCATCATCGTCAGCTCCGTCTCCTGCATCTATTCATTGGGTGACCCGGAGGAATACGAAAAGCTGACCGTCGCCGTCCGCCCGGGACTGATACTCGAGCGCAACGATTTTATCAAAAAGCTCGTCGCGATTAACTACGAGCGCAACGACCTGAGCTTTGTCCGCGATAAATTCCGCGTCAGGGGGGATACCGTAGAAGTTTTCCCGGCGTCCAGCACCGACCGCGGCATCCGCGTCGAGTTTTTCGGCGACGAGGTGGAGCGAGTTTCGGAATTTGACACGCTGACCGGAAATGTGACGCGAAATTTGGTTTTCGCCGCCATATTTCCCGCGTCGCACTACACCGTCGGCGAAGACACGCGGGAAAAGGCGCTTGACAAAATAGAGCGTGAGATGATCGAGCGGGTCGAGTTCTTCAAATCGCAGAACAAGCTGCTCGAAGCCCAGCGTATTGAGGAACGGACAAAATACGACATTGAAATGCTCCGGGAGATCGGCTTCTGTTCCGGCATCGAAAACTACTCAAGGGTTATGAGCGGCAGGGCGCCGGGTTCGACGCCGTATACCCTTCTCGACTATTTCCCGTCCGATTTCCTGCTTTTCGTCGACGAGTCGCATGTCACCCTGCCGCAGGTGCGGGGTATGTCCGGCGGGGACTTCGCAAGGAAAAAGAACCTGATAGATTACGGCTTCCGCCTCCCCTCCGCTTTCGACAACCGCCCGCTTCGGTTCGAGGAATTTGAAACCAAGATAAACCAGGCGATATTCGTCTCCGCGACACCCGGCGATTACGAGAGAGAGAATTCGGCGCAGACGGTAGAGCAGATAATCCGCCCGACCGGCCTGCTCGACCCGGAAATCGAAGTCAGACCGATTGAAGGACAGGTAGACGACCTTATAAGCGAGATCCGCGCCCGCTCCGCCGTCTCCGAGAGAGTGCTTGTGACCACTCTTACCAAGAAAATGGCGGAAGACCTGACCGAATTCCTCGAAGAAAACGGCATAAAGGTGAAATATCTTCACCACGAGGTCGAAACCATCGAGCGGCAGGAGATTATCCGCGACCTGCGTCTCGGCATCTTCGACGCTATCGTCGGGATAAACCTGCTTCGCGAGGGGCTTGACATGCCGGAGGTTTCCCTTGTCGCCATCCTCGACGCAGACAAAGAGGGAATGCTCCGCTCGGAAACCTCTCTGATTCAGACGATAGGCCGCGCCGCGAGAAACGTCAACGGCAAGGTTATAATGTACGCCGATACCGTCACCCGCAGCATGAAGAACGCGATAGACGAAACCAACCGCCGCCGCTTTATTCAGAATCAATTCAACGAAGAAAACGGCATAACCCCCGAATCGGTAGTCAAAGCCGTCCGCGATACCATCGGCATTGCCGATGAAGACGAAG
>JAAZGC010000070.1 GCA_012511425.1 Clostridiales bacterium
CACTGCACAAATCCCGCCGTCGCCGGCGATCAGCTGCTTCCGACAAGCAAATACGGCGACAGGGACATCCCCGATTCGGTTTATGAGGGGCTGAGGAAACAGTGGCTGGAAAACCATTCGTAATGTTTTCAAAGCACCGGCGGCTAATCGCCCGAAACCCATACATCCCCTGAAATAAAAAAACGCTTCTATCGGAAGCCGATGCAGCCAACAGGTTATTACAATGAAAATGAATAAACTTTTGTTAATCTGCATATTAATCTGCGTCTGCGCATTGTCCGCTCAATCCTGCTTATACGTCGAAACAGGCGAAACTGGCGAAGATACAAATATCGAAAATTCGCTACGATTCAGCGCGGCGCCGCTGGGATACGGCGGCTATAACCTCAACATCCGCATCGAAAGCGACGATTTAATACAGGTTTCGTCAAAAGTTCAGGGCGATGACGATATAATTCTCGTGCACAGCCCCTCGTCGCCGGATAAGGTTATAATTAGCGACTGGAGCGTGTCGAATGACTTCACGACTTTAGGTTCATTCACGCTCAATGTATTTCCGGTCGGAAAGAAGATATCCGAAGAAACGCGGCAGGGCAAACTGATACAGCCCTCAACGCTGACCGACCGCAAATATTACATCGACATAAAGACATTTACCCCCGACCTTCGTCCGAAAGTGACGGCGCAGCTGAAGCTCACGGTGCTTAAAGATGATTATTACCCATGGCAGGAGCCGAAAGAAAACCGCTTCTACGGCACCGGCGAGGAACAGTCGCGCTTTGTGCAGATCGAGCTTGTCAAATACGGATTCAGCGACACCGCGCTGCTTGACGAGTTCGAGCGGTATGACGAGCTTTACGGGTGATTTTGGGCGATATTTCGCCGACGGGATTCGGCGTAAACCGCGGTAAAAAACAATTAAGGAACGGTTTTCCGCCGTTCCTTTATTATTCACACAAGCCCGAAATACTTCAAAAGATTCCAGATGTTCAAAAGAATTATCAGCGTTCCTACAATCCCGAGCAGCGGCTTTACCGGCAGCTTTTTGCAGAGAGCTGCGGCTATCGGCGCGGCGATTACGCCGCCGATGACTATCGCAAGCACCATCTCCGCATACCGGAGAAACTCCCCGGTCAGAACCGGGATGAACGCGATTGTCTCCGCCATTGTGACGACGAATTCGGCGGTGTTTACCGTGCCGATAGTGCGCTTGACGTCGTATCCGGTAGCGACCATCGTCGATGTGACGATAGGTCCCCAGCCCCCGCCGCCCGCGGCGTCGCAGAAGCCGCCGACAAACCCCAGCGGGTAAACGTAAGCGCCCGGCTCCTTCGGTGGCTTGTCTTTTTTGGAAAAAGCCTTCGAGATTATTATCCCGCCCATCACGATAAGATAGGCGTCGATGAACGGCTCCAGAAAATCGCCTTTGTTCGTCAGCAGATAAGCTCCGACGACCCCGCCGACAACGCCGGGAATCATCAGCTTCAGAAGCAGCTTTTTGTCGACGTTTTTCAGCTTCATGTGCGAGATGCCGGAGGCGAGCGTCGTCGGGACCTCGGAAAGATGCGTCAGCGCGGACGCCAGCGCCGCCGGAACTCCGGTCGTTTTCAGAAAGGTGCGGCAGGAGACGCCGTAAGCCATCCCCATCGTGCCGTCGATCATCTGGGCGCAGAAGCCGATTATCATAAAAGATATGAACTTTAAAGCAAATTCCATAAAGCTTACCTCGGTATTTTTGTCGCCATGTATTAAATCATATCGGTTATGATTTTGCAACGGTTTTGTTATACTCAATTCCAACGAACTTTAGCCTCTATGGATTAACTTTTTGTCTATTCGGCCGAAAACCGAGAGAAGCGGCTTATTACAAGAGAAAAACCGCCCGAACGGGATGTTTGTTTTGAAAAAATTAACTTTAAATAACAAAGAGTGCTTGAAAAATCCGGCGGGATGAAGTATAATGTGTATTTGAAGGTTAAACCCGCACAAACAACCGACTGATATAAAAATACAATGAACAAAACCGCAGACATCAAAGAAAAAAACACTCCCGGCAGTCTTATCGACGGGGATTTTATAAGAAATCCGGAGCACGAATCCGGCAAAAACCCGTTTCTCTGGTCGCTTGAAAACCTCACGCCGGATCAGATCGCCGCGCCGGTGCCGCCGAAGAAAAAGTCGGTGACCGATTATGTGATCGACATAGCGCGGAATCTGCTGCTCCTGATCTGCCTCGGCGTTTTTGCCTATTCCGCTTACGCGATCGTGCAGCAGCTGATCGACTACCGCCGCGCCGAGCTGCTCTACACCGAAGCGGCCGACATGATGGGGGAATTCGACCCGCAGAACTTCGACCCCGCCGCGTTCGAGAACCCCGACGCCGCCTACCAAAGCAGTCCCGCGCTGCGCAAATCGGCGGTCATGCCCCGCTTTGACAACACAAAGATTGCGGCAATCGCATCCGAAGAGCTCGGAGAAGCGCTCTCAAACGTGACCGTCTCCGGCTACAACGCCCGCCTTGAGAAGATGAAATCGAAGCTGAACGCGATGGCGCTGAAAAACCCGGATACCTTCGGCTGGATAATCGTCGGCGGAACGCAGATAAGCTACCCGATAATGCAGAGCACCGACAACGACTACTATCTCAAGCGCGCCTACAACGGCGAGTACCTGCCCGCCGGCTCCATCTTCGCCGATTACCGCAACTACAAGTCGATAATGAAGAATTTCAACACGGTAATCTACGGCCACAATATGCTGGACGGGCTGATGTTCAACGGAATCGTCTATTTCATGGACGAGGAATTCTTCAGGAATAACAAATACATCGACGTTTACACATCGGAAGGAATTTACACCTACGAGGTGTTCAGCATCTACAAGGCAAGATACGACGAGGGATATATCCGCACCGAGTTCGAAAACTACGACCAGTTCATCGAATTCGAGCAGCTATGCAATTCAAAATCCCTCTTCCAGAGAGAGGGCATAGAATTCAAAGAAGGCGACCGGATGCTCACCCTGTCGACCTGCACCAACGGCCCGTGGTATTATAGGTATGCCCTACACGCGCAACTTATAAATGTGCAAACGTAAAAAATAACAGAGCGTGTAGGAGCCTTCACTGCCATACTTATCAATGTGCAAACCTAATCGACCGGCGAGGCATGGAGGAGCTACACTGCGATTCTTATCAATGTGCAAACATAACCAACCGACAGAGCGTTTAGAAACCCACAAAATATACGCCGCAGGAAACTCAACATGAAAAAACTTGTCATATCATTGCTTATTCTTGTAAGCATCCTGGCTCCCTCCGCCTGCGGCTCTGCCTCCGACACAGACGATTCCCCAAACGACGCCCCAGGAGAATTAAACATCGGCGACACCTGGACAGTCGACGGCGAATGGTCGCTCACCATCACTTCTGTTGAAGAAACCGATGAAAGAAACAAACGTATCGACTATACTCCCGAAGCTGTGTATATAGTAACGTATACCTACACAAACTTCGGATATTCAGACCCCGACGGCATCATGAAAGGTCTTTACTTCAACATTACGAACGAAGTCATCGACAGCGCAGGCAATGCGGGAATTAACTACCCCGTCGAAGACGGATATAATCCGCAGGTGCTTGTTGATAAAGGCGATTCGTATATAGCGCAGGCGTGTATCGGCGTAAACACCCCCGGAGACTTTAAAATCATAGTTACAATGAAAGACAGCAGCGAAAATCTGCAAACCGCGACTTTCAATATAAAGACAAACTGATTCGGGATAAAACCCAA
>JAAZGC010000375.1 GCA_012511425.1 Clostridiales bacterium
ATTTTCGCCCAGTTCGAGTATTTTCTTGGGACATACGCTGACGCAGAGTCCGCATCCCTTGCACCGTTCGACATTAAATGTAACTTTGTTCATAAGCTTAAACCAGCCTTTCGCTTGAGGGTTGCTTTATATAAGTGCCGGCATCCGGCAGATATGTATAATTATTCATCGGTCATCGCCGATTCTTTCCAGAGGTACTTTGTTTCATCCGCCATATGCAGCATCGGCTCGATGCCGTCAAAATCACCGCTTTCGAGCATGGTTGCGCTGAACGCCGCTGGAAGATCCGTCATTTCGCAGAGCTGCTTTATATATTCCGACGATTTCAAGAGAGAATCCGGCTCGGTAGCTTCCCCGATATTGCTGTTGTTGACAATCGCCGTAACGCGCAGCCTCGAAGCCGCTTCGATATCGTAAAGCAGGCGGGCGGCGTCTTCGGCGGATGCCGTAAGCGGGCGGTACATCGAAACGACATAGAGCATCTCGTATCCGCTCCCTGTGATCTGCGGAAAAAACATCCCCAGCGGCGTTGCGCCAAGATCGTCGCCTCCGACATCAAAAATTGCCAAAGAATCGGCGTCTTCGTTTCCGAAAACCGAATAAATCTCCGGCGGCAGTGTCGGCAGATCGAGGTTGGTGTTTGCGTATTCGGGAACTATCACCTTCACCCCGGCGCACTCAAGCGATTTTATGTTATCGGCGGCGCGGAAATAGGGGTTGACGGTATCAAAGTCGATAAGAGTTGTTTTTCTTCCCTCCGAAGCGAATCTTTTTGCAAGATTAACGGCGATGTTCGTCTTGCCGCTGCCGAAGTGCCCGGCAATGATAAGCAGCTTTTTTGTCGGCTGCCATTCGAATGATTTTGTATTCATAATTGTTTCCTGAAGTATAATCATGTTTATTATACCACGCGGCTCCAATCTTTTAAAGACGTTTTTGTAAATTCCGAGGAAAAATAATTTTCATTAATTCACACAATAAGGTTTGAAATATCTCGGGGGATATGGTATAATTAACTCTGTATTTAAAAAGCAAAGCGTTTTGCGCACACGGCGCGGATGCTTTATTTAGAACGCCGCCTTCCGAAACTGCGGCGCGGTGAGGGCTATGGATGGATTGAGTGCGTCCTTCTCCTCTCTGTTGGAGGCTTTCGTCGATGCGATATCGGCGATCACAATAAAAGACATTATCGATATCCTGATTGTAGCGATATTGTTTTATTATATAATTCGTTTTATGAGCGACCGCCGGGCGGGCAAGCTTGCCGTCGGAGTCGTGTTTCTGCTTATAGTTCAGGGCCTGGCAACGCTGTTCGGTCTTGTGGCGCTCAAGTTTATCATGGAACGTGTATTCCAGATGGGCGTCCTTGCGATAATAATACTTTTCCAGCCGGAGCTTCGGACCATGCTTGAAAACATGGGCGGAGATTCGCTCAGAGGCCTGAAAAACATCCGCAGGGACTTTACGGCGGACAGAAAGATAATCGATTCGATCTGCCAGGCGATCTCCAACCTGTCGTTGAAAAAGACCGGCGCTCTGGTAGTGATCGAGCGCTCCACAAAGCTGGGCGATGTCATCAGATCCGGAACGGTTATCAATGCCGACCTCGAGCCTTATCTGCTGGAAAATATATTTTTCAATAAAGCCCCGCTTCACGACGGCGCGGTGATAATCCGCGACGGAAGGATACATGCTGCAGGCTGCCTGCTCCCGCTTTCAACCAACACCGACATCATCAAGGATCTGGGCACAAGGCACCGTGCCGCAATCGGAATGACCGAGAACAGCGATGCCGTGGTGCTGGTGGTTTCCGAAGAAACCGGAAATATCAGCATTGCTCTCGGCGGCAGACTTAAGCGAAACTACGATTACGCCTCGCTCAGCACCGAACTCGAAGCTATTTTAACGGAAACCGGCGCAAAGAAGCCGG
>JAAZGC010000376.1 GCA_012511425.1 Clostridiales bacterium
GGGAAATGAATCGAATGTCTTTCTTCTGCGTCTTTCATATGCAAGCGCTCCAGTATCGATCTCTGAAATCAATAGCTCGGCATTTTCGGAAAAAGGTTTCTTTTCGGCAAGAATTGCACCGTTTTCATAGATCAGGCCGTGACACGAGAATACCATGTCGGTCGTGGATTCACCGTCGCCTGCGTTCGAAAATATATAGCCGGCATTAATCCGTTCGGAGTGATTACTGATAATTAAACGGCGGCGTTCAGCTTTTCCGACTATTTCATTTGATGCGGACAAACCGGCAATTATTGCGGCACCCGCGGCAGCATGGTAAACAGACGGCGGTATCGGACTCAATAAATCTTCACCGATTTCGGCTCCGATACATATTTCCGGATACTTATCGCTTCGGAAAAGCAGCTTTGTTCCGATAGGAATCTTGTAATCGAAATCTTCGAGACTTATTTCAACGGTTTTGCTGTATGAATATGTGTCAAACCAACGTGTTTCGGAATATCCGCCGCAATCAGTAAGGACAGTCTTTGGGATAACCGCCATAACTTTTCCGTCAAACATTGCAGCTGCACAGTTATACAGTCTTCCCTGATTTTTTATCGGGATACCGACGAAAACAAGGAGTTTCTTCCCTTTTGTTGCGCCGGCAATTTCGGCAAGTGCTTTTGATGCATTTGCAATCAGCGCAGAGGAAAGAAACAAGTCTCCGCATGTATAACCGGTAATACAAAGTTCCGGAAATACAAGCAGAGAGACTTTTTTCTCAAATGCGGCTTCAATCAGCCGTATGATATTTTCGGAATTTGCCGCGCAGTCAGCGACCGAAATCTTGGGAGTTGCCGCAGCAGCTTTGATAAAACCGTCTTTCATAATATTTAAGCTCCGATTGACATTTTAATGCAGGAAACAATACAAAACCCGTATTTCGGGTCATCTTCAATATTAAAAGTATATATATCTCTCACTGTCGATTCCGTGTTATCTCCGATTGCCATAACATTGACATATGCGATATACCTTGACTCGGTATCGGTATCGGTTTCGTCTGCAATAACATCGGTAATTATTATTTGAGGAATATCTTTTATCTCCGATTCCGGTATGGTCAGAGGTTCTGAATCCCACTCTGCGGGAGATGTCCATCCGCCGAAAAACATGGTTTTCAGATTGTTTTCGAGGTCTGTCTTCGAAAGTGTTCTGTCCGCTCCTTTGAAGCTTAACAGACTGCTGAGTGCAACCGATACGAATTCCGGATCCATGGGACGATAACCGAGTGCTGTGCCGTTTTTCTCATTGAGATATTGTATGGTATATATAAGTGCGCGAAAAGCAGGTTCGAATTCTACCGCCCTTTCAATCAGCTGTTCTTCGGAGTATTGTCCGGGTTCGGTGTCAATCGCAACGGATACCGTGTCATCGCCGACAGTGTCACCTTTTGACTTGCATGATGAAAACATGGCGAGTAACAAAAGCAAAATGATGAGAAATATGCAGCGGCAATATTTCTTTTTCGGATTAATTGATTTCACTTAATCACCCGTTCCCCAGAAATGGACGATATTCAGGTCTTCCTCAAGGTCGGAGCCGTGAGTACCGCGTCCGATTTCGTCGTTGTGGCAACCGTGATCGGTTATCCAGGCAAACAGCGATTTATAACCCTCTTTGTTCCACTTACTGCGTGATTTATTTACAAGCTTATCAAAATGGTCGGCATTGATATCGATCTGTTGAAGTGAAATATCCGCTTCGGGGCCTTCCCCGTGCATCGTGCTGTCATAATTACCTTCATAGACAACATAGCAGTTATATCTGTCATCATCCAGTGCTTCGACGGCGGCGTCAAAACAGAGGTCGGAATCTTCGGTGATAATATAATCCATATCGCGCTCGTTGAAGATTTTAGACATGCTGCATTCTCTCGGTGCAATGATTACCGGCTTTTTGCCGTTTTCTATCAGACGGTCAAAAAGAGTATCGACTTTAAGAACCGGTTTTTCATATCTTTGTATGCCGTGTACGGAGGGCATA
>JAAZGC010000071.1 GCA_012511425.1 Clostridiales bacterium
GACTTCAACATCGAAACCAAGGACGACAAAACTCCCGTCACCGCCGCCGATAAGCGCAGCAACACCGTTATAGTCTCTGCTCTGAACCGCCTGTGGCCGGAGATATCGGTACTCGCCGAGGAGTCGGAGGACGATATAACCCGCCTCCGCCGCCGCTGGTGTTTCGTCGTCGACCCGCTTGACGGCACAAAGGAATTTATCAGCCGCAACGGGGAGTTTACCGTTAATATCGCCCTTGTTTTCGACGGCAATCCCGTCATAGGCGTTATTTACGTACCGGTAACCGGCGAGCTGTATAAAGGCATCAACTGGCGAGGCATTCGCCGCGCCGAGCGAAGCCGTTTATCCGTCGGAACTGAAACGCTATCCGAGCCGCTGCGCGAAATCAAAGTCTCCGACAGAACCGACGAGCTCATAGTCATGCAGAGCCGCAGCTTCGGTTCCGACCGTCTTGACGCGCTTCTTGAAAAGAACGCAAACCGTATCTCAAAAACCATAAGCTCGGGCAGTTCGTTAAAAGGCTGCCGCATAGCCGAAGGACGCGCCGATATCTACTACCGCTTCGGGCTTACCCATGAATGGGACACCGCCGCAATGCAGTGCATTGTCGAAGCCGCCGGCGGAGTTTTCCGTCAGATGCACGGTCAGAAGATGGCATATAACCGCTCCGACACTCTCAACCGCGACGGATTTTACATCCTGAACCGCCCGGAAAACGCGCTTGAGTGATCGGAACGAAACGATAAAACAAATCACGGAGGATTCATAAATGTCGGAATCCCGCAGAACATACGACAAAGCCGCCTACGAGGCGCATCTTGTCGAGCTGGAAAACAAAAGCGTCTATCTCCTGCGCGAAGCTTACGCCAACTTCAAGGAGCTGTGCATGCTCTGGAGCATCGGCAAAGACTCGACCGTCATGCTCTGGCTTGCGCGCAAGGCTTTTTACGGTCATGTCCCCTTTCCCCTCGTTCATGTCGACACGCATTATAAAATTCCCGAGATGATCGAATACCGCGACCGCCTCGCCCGAGAGTGGCGCATTGATATGATATACGGCGAAAACAAAGCCGCCCTCGACGCAAAGGAAACCTTTCCCGACGGCCGTCTCAGCCACATCGAGTGCTGCCGCAAGCTCAAGACAGAGGCGCTGACTCACACCTTGGCCGGCGACTGGCCGCGCTACCGGATGAATCACGACACCGGCCGCTACGAAGTCGACAGCAACACCGAACCTTACACCGGCGTTATAGTCGGCGTCCGTGCCGATGAGGAGGGCAGCCGCTCCAAAGAGCGCTATTTCAGCCCCCGCGACAAAAACAACGACTGGGGTGTCGGCGATCAGCCTCCCGAATTCTGGGGACAGTATAAAACCGACTTTGCCCCCGGAACCCACGTCCGCATCCATCCCCTGCTCGACTGGACCGAGCTCGATATCTGGGAATACATCCGCCGCGAGTCTATCCCCGTCGTCTCCCTTTATTTCGATCAGGGCAGCGGCAGACGCTATCGCTCATTGGGCTGCGCTCCCTGCACAACCCCGGTCGAATCGACGGCGAAGAATCTCGACGATATCATCGAAGAGCTCAGAACCGGCAAATTCTCGAACATCGCCGAACGCAGCGGCCGCGAGCAGGACAAAGAAGACGGCGGCGGGCTTGAGGAACTCCGCAAAGACGGCTATATGTAATAAACGGTTCGCTGTATATATAGTATTGGTTGAATTTATATGAATATTGTAATAGTCGGGCATGTTGACCACGGCAAGAGCACCGTCATCGGCAGGCTTCTGGCGGATACCGATTCGCTTCCGCAGGGCAAGCTGGAGCAGGTGCGTGAGATGTGCCGCCGCAACTCAAAGCCCTTTGAATACGCCTTTCTGCTCGACGCACTCAAAGACGAGCGCAGCCAGGGAATAACCATCGACGCCGCGCGCTGCTTTTTCAAAACGGCAAAGCGGGATTACCTGATAATCGACGCCCCCGGGCATATCGAATTCCTTAAAAACATGATTACCGGCGCTTCCCGCGCCGAAGCCGCGCTGCTTGTCATCGACGCAAACGAAGGCGTCCGCGAAAACTCCCGCCGCCACGGCTATATGCTCAAGATGCTCGGGATAAAGCAGGTCGCGGTTCTGGTAAATAAGATGGACCTCGCCGATTATTCCGAAGAAGTTTTTAAATCGATAGAGGCTGAATACCGCGGCTTCCTCGAAGAGATCGGAATCCGGGCAAAATCCTTCATACCCGTATCGGCAATGCAGGGAGACAATATCGCTGCGCAAAGCTCTGATATGACATGGTATAAAGGCAGAACCGTTCTCGAAGAGCTGGACGCCTTTGACGAAAAGGAATCGGAAGCCGACAGCCTCCCGTTCCGAATGCCGGTTCAGGACGTTTACAGGTTTACCGGTTCCGGCGACGACCGCCGCATCATCGCGGGCACCGTCGAGAGCGGAAGACTGAAAATAGGCGACGAATGCGTCTTTTATCCCTCCGGAAAACACACCCATGTCGCGACTTTCGAACACTTCGGCGCCGGAGAAACTCCGACGGAGATAAAAACCGACATGGCCGCCGGATTTACCATGACCGAGCAGATATATATCCGACGCGGGGAAATCTGCTGTCTTTCCGGAGAAAAAACACCGAAGGTCGGCACCTCGTTTGTCGCGTCGCTCTTCTGGCTGGGAATTTCCCCGATGGTCAAAGAGAAGAATTATCTCCTTAAAATCGGCGCCGCCAAGGTTCCCTGCCAGCTGAAAGAGATAATCTCCACCCTCGACGCCTCGACCCTCGACCGCGGCAAAAAGGACAAAATTGACCGCCACGACGTCGCCGAATGCATAATCGAATGCTCAAAACCGATAGCTTTCGACCTGACCTCCGAAATGCCGAAAACCAGCCGCTTTGTTCTGGTTGATGAATATGAGATTTCCGGCGGAGGCATTATCACGGCAGAGGTCGAGAAAACCGGAATCTCCGATGTCGCTCGCGATCTTGCAATGCGCCGAAACGAAAAGTGGGAGACAAGTTCAATCCCGTCCGAGCTGCGCGCAAAGCGTTTCGGACAGCGGCCGGGAATAGTCATTATCACCGGACACCGCTATATCGGCAAAAAAGCGATGGCGAAAGAGCTCGAGCGCGAGCTTTGGGACGCGGGACGCCAGGTCTACTTCCTCGGCATCGGCAACCTGCTTTACGGTGTTGCCGGAGAGATCAAGGTTGAAGGCGAGATACCCGATCGCTATGAGCATATCCGCCGTCTCGGCGAAGTCGCCAACATAATGATGGATTCGGGTATGCTTCTGCTTGTCACCTGTGCCGAGTTCACCGCAAACGACATGGAAGTACTCGAAGCGACGGTCGACACCGAGCATATTCACACAGTCTGGCTCGGCGACAAGGTCACCACCGATGTCGTTCCCGACCTTGCCATCAGCGACGCCTCCGACAGAGACGCAACGGCCGTGCGCATCAAAAGCTTCATGGCCGAGCGCGGACTGATCTTTATCTGAGCAATATTCCGTTAATTTAATATATAAGTTGAATAACAAGGGCTGACGGGAGAGGCGCTTTTGTTAAAACAAGGTCTCTCCCGACATTGAATAAATATGCTTAAAGTTGTAAAATTCGGCGGCAGCTCGCTCGCCGACGCCGACCATTTCAGAAAAGCCGCCGAGATTGTAAAGGCGGAAAGCTCCCGTCACTATGTAATACCGTCCGCGCCCGGAAAGCGTTTCAAAGACGACGACAAGGTCACCGACCTTCTCTACAGCTGCTATGACGCCGCCAATCTCGGAGAAAATATCGACGATGCGTTTGAGAAAATTGAAAACCGCTATCGCGACATAATCAAGGGGCTCGGAATCTCTCTTTCACTCGAAGATGAATTCCAGGTGATCCGCGATTCGTTTATGCACAAAGCCGGAAGAGACTATGCCGCGTCAAGAGGCGAATACCTGAACGGCCTTATCATGGCGCATTATCTCGGCTGCGAATTTATCGACGCCGCCGATGTGATATTCTTCCGTGACGACGGAACCTTTGATGCCGAGCGCACAAACACGATACTCGGACAGTGCCTGCGGGAGCACGACCGCGCCGTCATTCCCGGCTTCTACGGATCGATGCCGAACGACACGATAAAAACTTTTTCCCGCGGCGGTTCGGATATCACCGGCTCTATAGTCGCCCGCGCCTCAATGTGCGATATATATGAAAACTGGACGGATGTTTCCGGCTTCATGATGGCGGACCCGCGGATAGTTGATAACCCGAAGCCCATCGATGTCATCACCTACCGGGAACTTCGCGAGCTTGCCTATATGGGCGCCGGCGTGCTGCATGAGGAAGCGATATTCCCGGTTCGCTTTGCCGGAATTCCGATTAACATCCGCAACACAAACGACCCCTCCGCTGCAGGAACGATGATAGTCCCGGATGCGCCGGCAGGAGACAGAATCGTTACCGGCATTGCCGGGAAAAAAGGCTTCTCGGTCATAACTGTCGACAAGGAACTGATGAACACCGAGATAGGCTTCGGCCGGAGGCTGCTTTCGGTGCTTGAACGGGAAAAGATTAATTTCGAGCATCTGCCGAGCGGTATCGATACGATGTCCGTCGTAGTCGCAACGCCGGTGCTTCAGGGGCGCCGCGACCGCATCATCGACGAGCTCTGCGATATGCTGAATCCGGATTCGATACATATAGAAGACCACCTTGCCCTTGTCGCCGTCGTCGGCCGCGGCATGAAAGCTGCGAAGGGAACCGCCGCGAGAGTATTCACCTCGATCAGCGAAGCCGATATCAACATCAAGATGATCGACCAGGGTTCGTCCGAGCTTAATATAATTGTCGGCGTTAAGGACGATGATTTCGAGAAGACGATGAAAGTGATTTATGAGGAATTTGTCGAGGGCTGAACCTCACTCCCCGCATCAAAGAATCGATCGGATTGATGTATAAAATAATAGACATTCACACCCATATATATCCCGAGAAGATAGCAGAAAAAGCCTGCAGCTCACTCGGTGAATTTTACGATTTCCCGATACAGGGAAAGGCGACATACAGAGACATAAAGGCTCAGTCGCTCGGTTTTGAAAAAGTCATATCCGCCGAAGACCCGGAAAACTCGGCTTCTGTTGCCGGATTTGTGCTGCTAAACGCCGCAACTTCGCCGCATCAGGTGCAAAAGGTAAACGATACCCTTGCCAAAAATGTATTAAGGGCGCGGGAAGACGGCTTTTTCTGCCGCGGCTTTGCCGGTATGCATCAGGATTACGAGGATATGAAAAGCGAAGTCGAGCGCTGCGAAGCGATAGGGCTTACCGGTTTTAAGCTTCACCCGGATATTCAGGGCTGCGATATTGATGATTCGCGCTTTCTCCCGCTTTACGAAGCCTGCGAAGGACGGTTACCGGTATTTTTCCATATGGGAGACGACAGAGCTGATTATCAATATTCCACGCCGGCAAAGCTGCGGCGAATTCTCGATATGTTCCCGCGGCTGAAAGCGGTTGCGGCGCATTTCGGCTGCTATAAAACGTGGTCGGCAGGCGCGGAATGCCTCTGGGACGACCCGAATGTTTACTTCGACTGTTCCTCTGCTCTCTGGGCGCTTTCACCTGATGCGGCCGTCAATCTGATAAGGCGGATATCTCCCGGCAGGATGCTTTACGGAACCGACTATCCGGTTTTCAGCTTTCTGCCCTACTACCGGCTGTTTGCAAAACTCGATCTGACAGAGACTGAAAAAGAAGACATTCTGTATAACAACGCAATCCGCTTCTTCGAAATGTGCGACGCGGAAAACGCCGCTTATCACGCCCGCAGCGGCAAATAATCGATATAATTACGAAAGGAAGCCGCAGAGCTTCCTTTTTTGAGGGGTTATAAATGATGCAATACGACTCGGTATGGCGGCGGATGGCAGACTGCCCGCTTCCGCTCGTGATGTACGGTACCGGCGACGGCGCGGACAGGATATGCGATATGCTGAATCATTTCGGCCGCGAACCCGCCGCTTTTTTCGCATCGGAAGAACGGGTCAGGCCGGGGCGTATTTTCCGCGGCAAGCCTATAAAGAGCTATAACGAAGTCTGCCGGGATTTTCCGGAATTCGCCGTCGTCCTTGGTTTCGGCTCGGATCTGCCGGATGTGGTTTTGCGGATAAATGACCTGTCCCGGCGGCATAAACTTTTCGTCCCGGAAATCGCCCCGTCCCCGGACGCGGAAGACCCGGGAAATGACATATTCACATCAAAAACGGCGCTGAAATACCGCAACGAAATCTCTGCCTGCCGCGCTTTATGGGCTGACTCGCAGTCGAGGCGGCTCTTTGATGCAATCCTGCGTTTCCGAATAAGCGGTGATATCGCCGATATTGCCGGAACCGCTTCGCAGGATATGTATCTTCCGCTATATCACTCGAAAAAAAGCTATAAAACCGCCGCCGACTTGGGCGCGAACCGCGGTCAGACGTCGCTTGAACTGCTCATGCGCTTCCCGATGCTTTCCCGTGTAATCGCGATGGAGCCGGATATGACGAATTTCCGCAAGCTCGGCGCGGCGGTAAGACAGGACAGCCGGATAGAGCCGTATAACATAGCCGCATGGGATGAGAACGCGCAGATAACCGTGTTCGGCGACGGTTCCCGCGGCAGTTCCGCCGATCGGGCAGATAAGAGCAAAAACCGCCGTTTCCGCCCGACAAATATCCGCGCCGCCGCCTTCGACAGCATAATTGACGGTGACTGCGACCTTCTGCATATCGACGTCGAAGGCTCGGAACTGCGGGCGCTGAAAGGAGCAATGGAAACAATAAGCCGCTGTCAACCGGATATTATGCTCGCCGTGTATCACCGGATGACCGATCTTTTCTTGCTCCCGCTGCTTATCCGCCGCCTGATGCCGGAAAAAAGTCTCTATCTCCGCCGCCCCGATTCGTATCCGGCATGGGATCTTACTCTCACGGCGATAAGCAGAACGCAATGTTAAAACTGCACAAAAACAACACTCACGAAATATTACATTCGCTGAAAATAAAAAATGTCCTAAAAATTATGGTCTTTTGAATGGGTATCGTATATAATATAATTGCGATAAACTTTAACACGCCCCCTCCGATGGCTGCGCAAATAATCGTGTATATTTGAATTATTGCGTTAATGGCTCATCGACACAGTAAATAGGCTTACTGAAAAAATCACGACACCGATGCCGAGGCATTGAGCGTTTGTTTATGTAATAATAGAGTGAGGAGATTTTGTATCATGAAATTTATCAATACAATTCCGCAATAAAAAACTTCAGTGATGCGACTGTATTGTTTGATGGTTTGCCGGAGCTGCAAAACAAAAATCGTTCGTTTGCAAACGGAAAGCCGTCTTTTGAATTAGTTGATCAAATCATAAGAAGATTTGATCATTCTGATTTCCGTTATTCTGTTTTATCTGTTGTTGACTTTGAAGATTTCGGCAGAATCAAAGAGATGGCTCAGTATGTGTTTTCAAATTATCCGAATGTGTATTCATATACCGTAAGACCTGTAATCGCAGCGGGAAGAGAGGCTGAGCGCTACGACAGCATGAATTTTACGGATGAATACTTGTCTGCCGCAGCTCAGTTGGGCGAGCCGCGCAGATTGTCATCGGAATTTTATTCGCATGGATTTTTTGAAACATTTTGCGGTGCAATATATGGCGCTCATCCCTGGCTGATTCCGGGAGGCGATATTGTGACTCAAGACGCTCATGATAACGCTGTATTATTCGGTAAAATACAAAATGATCATGTTGAAATTTTCAGATCTCACGACATATATGCTGCCAATAGTTTCAAAAAGTTGTCAAACTGTCGATACTGTATTGCATTTATCACTGTCGCGGTGATTGTCCGCTCAAAGATATGACCGAGGATATGGAAAGATACGGTTTTTGGAAATGTTCTCAGGTAATTAATTACTGGAAAAAGGTATTTATAAAGTTAATACAGCGGGGAGTTTTCGCCGGATTATATCTGGACAGGAAAAATTTGGAGAATCATGAAGGTGTCGAAGTTTTTGAAGTCAGGGGTTATCGGCCATGATAATTAATGGATGAAGCAGTACATATAATGCTTAGAACAGATAATACGGCTGTGTTAAATGTGCACAAATATAATATCTCTAAAATGTTAAAATCGCTGAAAATACAAAAATATCGAAAAACCTATTGACAACCGGATTTATATCGTTTATAATATAATTGCGATGAGGAAAAGAACGGAATGTAACAAAGACCGTTGACTTCATCAAAAATAAAAACGAAGGAGGTGAAAGGCAGTGTTTACAAGACGGACAGGTTGTCCGGGTCACAGGGCGTTTGACAGGATCGAGCCGTTCAGGCTTGAAGCATATCCAAATAAACGTTCTGACTAAAGCGCGCATCCTATGCTGTAATTTTTCGTAGGATGTGCGCTTTTTTTATTTTGTTTTTTCCAACCGACCGCAGATCGTATGAAACGGCAGCGATTTATATAAAAAACCCGCCTGATGAGCGGGTTTTCGTCATATTTCGGTTAGTCCGATTAATCGGCACGCTTCTTAAACAGAACCACTGCGCTTCCGAGTATTACCGTTCCAATTATGAATCCGGGCAGAATATCGGATGTCTGCGCTGCGGGCTCGGGAACGGCGGGAACCTCTTCGGCCGTCTCGGCGACAGGCGCCGGAGCTTCCGTTTCGGCTTCGGTTTCGGTTTCAACAACCGGCGCTTCATCGAAGCGGATATACGAGAAAGAACCGGACATCGAGTTTGTAAACTCGACGATTATTGTGTGGATTCCGCCGGGTACGCTTATATCTGCGGCGAATTCCTCCGCAAAGGTCTTCTCCCAGCCGCCGGTATTGCCGATTTCATAGGTACAGGCGGGGGTGTCCGATTTTTCGTCGATGTAGACTGCAAGGGTGGTCGGGTCTTCGGCGCCGAAGCTGAAGCTGATATACATCTTGTTGGCTCCGTTCGGACCGAAATCGAGGTCTTCAAAGATAACCTGGTCGTTGAGGCTGGAATAGCCGACGCCGTAATCCTCCATATACTGAATCGGATTTCCGTTTCCGCCCTCATTCAGGGTGTCGGGGTCGTCGTAAAGTTTGGTGTTTTCGGTTATCTCCACGTTTGAGAAAGCCGACTGCGCGGCGAAAACGCCGATTGGCAGGATTGCCGCAAGCAGCAGCGCGGCTGCCGCAATTAAGAATTTTCTGTTTTTCATAACATTGCTCCTCCGTGTAATTTGTGGTGTCCGTTATGCAATTATAACACCGCAATGAGTGAATGTCAACTGTTTAAATGTAAATTTCCGATATTTTCCTATTATTTCTGCTTTGCGTTATTTGCAGGTTTCCGAATACGACAGCTTTCCTTCGCTCATTCGCATCACTTTATCGCATTTTGAGGCGATTTCGGCGGAATGGGTTACGATAATTATGCAGGTGTTGTATCTGCCGCGTATTTCGGAGAAGATTTCCATTATAATCTCGCTGTTCTTGCTGTCAAGGCTGCCGGTAGGCTCGTCGGCGAGAATTATCTTCGACTCGGATGCGACCGCGCGGGCAATCGCAACCCGCTGCTGCTCTCCGCCGGAAAGCTCGGTCACGACCCGGCGCTGTTTTTCCGGAGTTATCCCGACTTCATTCAAAAGCTCTCCGGCGCGCTCTTTGCAGTCGCCTTTATAACCGGAGATGTTCAGCATGAGTATAATATTGTCGACCGCCGTATAATTATACAAAAGATTGTAGCTCTGGAAAATCATTGCGACATATTTCGAGCGGTATGTATCTTCGTTGATTGTCTTAATATCGGCGCCGTCTATCGATATCGTCCCCTTTTCCGGCCTGTCGAGATTTCCGATTATCGACATCAGAGTTGTCTTGCCGCACCCAGATTCGCCGGTGACGGCGTAGAGATTCCCGCTCTCGAATTCACCGCTGACGCCGTTCAGCACATAAGGAAGATTCGATTTATATCTGTAATAAACATCATTTAATGTTAATTTCACGGGAGTTCCTCCTCAGTCCCGGCGGATCAGTATTTCAAGCGGGCGGAAACGCAGGATTGATACAGCCGTAAATATCAGCGTCAGCGCCGCCGCAGCCGTCATCGCGAGGAAAACGGAAACAGAGCTGTAAAACCAGACTTTTCCGCCGAACCCGGATATGGCGGTGAATATCTCCGGCGCAACCATCTGCTTTATCGTGTCCAGAACCTTGCCGACCGCCGGTCTTGCCGGGATTATCGAAAAAGCCGCCGCCGCAATGGTTATACCCCAGACGAAAGCCAGGTTTTCGATCAGATAGCATATCACGAGCCGCAGCTTCGGCATTCCGACCGAACGCAGCACCGCGATTTCGTATTTTCTTTCGCTTATCAGTCTGAAGGTAGTGATCAGCGTTACAATCAATATTATAAGCGCAAACGCGATGATAAACAGAACGGACGATGATGCAAGCGTTTCGGTCAGTTTCGTGAGCGCCGCAAAGTCGCCGTGCATCGGTGAAAGCTGTATATTGAATCCGGGAATTGAGTCGATTATCCTGTCGTTTATATCAAAGAGCAGATCCGGCGATTCAAGAAACGCGACGGCCGAATAGCCGAGATTAATCATGGTGCCTGCCGAAGCTTCCGGAGTGAAAAGCTCCGGTTCGAGCGTGCTTGACGAGGGAAGGGAAAGGTCCTTTGTAAGGTATTTGTCAAACAGCTCCGCACTTTCGAGCGGCGTGTAAATCATCCGGCGGTTTGTTTTGGAGTCTTCGTCCTTGTTTTCGGCGATTATTCCGACAATTTTGTAATCGACCCTGTCGTCTCCGACGGCGAGAGAAACTGTATCTCCGAGGGAAAGCCGGTTCCATGAAACCATATCGGGAGATGTATTGTTTTCGTTTTTCGAGATGACGCACTCGCCCGGGGCTTTGAAAAGCTCTCCCTCGCCGAGCTCGAGCTCCGAAGAATAAAGATAAGTAAGCGACGGCTCATAGCCGAAGACAAACACCGGGGAGTTTATATCGATGCTTTCCCCGTCAGCGCCGATCTCGGCTTTTGCTTTATATTCCGCGCTTACATCGGCGGTGCAGAAGGTATATTTGGATATCTTCGCTTCGTCGGTCCCATAGCTGCCGCCGAGTGACAAAAGCTGATCTTTTGTGACCGGAGGTGTTTCTTCGTATATATCCGCCATGCTTTTTGAAACACCGACTTCGCAGACGCCGGCGTATTCCCGAAGTATCGCCTCTGTCGCCGTGTTCATCCGAATGAAGGTGTAAACCCCCGCCGCAGCGCCGCAGACGAGGATAAAATACATCACCGCCAGCGGAATATACCGCCGTCTCGAGCGGTAAAGATTTTTCAGGGAATTGGTCAGCCAGTACATCAATTCCACCTCGGCTTTATAAAATAAGTTAAATAAAGGTACGGGATACGTTTAAAAAAGACAGAAACCGGCTGCCGGTTTGGACAGTTATAACTTAAGTGACGGCAGCACCGGCAAATAGTATATCCGGTGTTCTCACTTATGCTTCATCGCAATCGCAGCCCTGACATTCGCGGCGATGTCCGCAGGGGTCAGACCGTATTCTTCGAGCAGGGCGGCGGGTTTGCCCGACTTGCCGAATTTGTCCTTCATTCCTACGCGCTTTACCGGGCAGGGATGGTTTTCAGAAAGCGTCTCGCATATAGCGGCGCCGAGTCCGCCGATAATCTGATGCTCTTCGGCGGTAACGATGGCGCCGGTCTTCACGGCGTATTTTACCACGAGCTCTTCGTCAAGCGGCTTGATTGTATGGATATTGATAACGGCGGCGTCGATGCCTTCGGCTTTGAGAAGCTCACGCGCCTGAAGGGCAGAGTCGACCATCATGCCGGTTGCGAATATCGCGGCGTCTGAGCCGTCGGCGAATACAACGCCTTTTCCGAGCTCAAATTTATAGCTGTCGGCGTCATTGATTACCGGAACGGCGAGTCGGCCGAGACGGATGTAAACAGGACCGACATAGTTGAGCGCAGCCTCGACGGCGGCGGCGGTTTCGACGGCGTCGGATGGGGAGATTATCGTCATTCCCGGTATCGTGCGCATCGTGCCGATATCTTCGCTGCACTGGTGGGTTGCGCCGTCTTCGCCGACAGAGATGCCGGCGTGGGTCGCGGCGATTTTCACGTTGAGATGGGGATAGCCTATCCCGTTGCGGATCTGCTCATAAGCGCGTCCGGCGGCGAATATCGCAAAGGTAGAAGCGAAGGGAACCAGAAGCCCGGTCGCGGCGATTCCGGCAGCGACAAGCATCATGTTGCCCTCCTGAATTCCGCAGTCGAAATGACGGGAGGGGAACTTCTTTTTAAAGGTTCCGGTTTTGGTGGCGGAAGCGAGGTCGGCGTCGAGTACGACGAAGTTCTCGTATTTCTCGCCGAGAGCGGCGAGCGCGCTGCCGTAAGCGTCGCGGGTTGCTATTTTCTTAATATCAGCCATTGTCATTTCTCCTTCCGTTCAGTTATCGAGCTCAGCCTTGGCGGCTTCGAGCTCTTTGACGGCCTGCGCGTATTCGTCGGCGTTCGGAGCCTTTCCGTGCCAGTCCGCGCTGTTTTCCATATAGGAGACTCCCTTGCCTTTGGTTGTCTTCGCGACTATCATCGTCGGCTTGCCTTTTGTCTGCTTTGCGAGCTTCACGGCGGCTTCGATGGCGCAGAAGTCGTGTCCGTCGATTTCAATGACATTCCAGTTGAAAGCGCGGAACTTGTCGGCGATGCAGGCTGTGTTCATGACTTCCTCGGTGGTTCCGTCTATCTGAAGACCGTTGTAGTCGACAAAAGCGCAGAGGTTGTCAAGCTCAAAATGCGCGGCGAAAAGCGCAGCTTCCCAGCACTGGCCTTCGCCGAGCTCACCGTCGCCCAACATTGCGTAAACGCGGAAGTCCTTGCCGCAGTATTTCGCGGCTTTAGCCATTCCGCAGGCGGCGGAGATGCCCAGACCGAGCGAACCGGTGGTCATGTCGACTCCGGGGGTGTGCTTCATTTCGGGATGTCCCTGAAGGTAGCTGTCGATCTGACGGAAGGTTTTGATATCTTCGCGCGGAAAATAACCCTTTAGCGCAAGAACCGCATAAAGTCCCGGCGTGCAGTGACCCTTTGAAAGCACAAAGCGGTCGCGGTCGACCCACTGCGGGTTCTTCGGGTCGACATTCATTTCAACAAAATAAAGATACGCCAGGATATCCGAGATTGACAGCGACCCGCCGGGATGCCCGGAGCTTGCGCTGTATACGGCTTCGACTGCGCCGAGTTTGATATCGAGACTTATCTTCTTAAGCTCTTTGATCTTTGCCTGATCCATTTAAACGACTCCAATCTGTATTAATTACGGATGTTTTGCCTTATATTAATTATTCCGGCAGTAAATGCATACATAATTATGATACACTTTTTCGCCCGCATAGTCAAACGTATTTTGTAAATATTTGTCGGGCAGGCGCATTACACGGCAAAACAGGCGTTATTCCGTCTCGTCGGAGATCATTCCCGCCTTCATTTTTATAATTCTGTCCGAGTAAACGGTCAGATCGGTGTCATGGGTGACCATCAGTATCGCGGTGCCTCCGGCGTTTATCTCTTTTAAAAGCTGCATAATTTTTTCGGTTGAGTCTTCGTCAAGGTTTCCGGTCGGCTCGTCCGCCAGAATCAGCTTCGGCTCCATGATAAGCGCCCGCGCAATAGCACAGCGCTGCTGTTCTCCTCCCGACATTTCGGAGGGAAGATGATCGGCGCGGTCGCCTATCCCGACTTTTTTGAGCATCCGTTCAACCTTTTCCCGCCGCGCGGACTTCTCAACCCCGGCATAACCGAGCGGCAGCTCGACGTTCTCGAAAGCGGTCATCGTATAGATAAGATTGAACTGCTGAAAGATAAATCCGAGCCGTTTCGCCCGATAATCCGCCTTCCCGTCGTTTGAAAGGGAAGAAACATCCTCCCCGTCGAAGTAATACTTCCCGCCGTCCGGGCTGTCCATGAAGCCGATGATGTTGAGCAGCGTCGACTTGCCGCAGCCGGATTTGCCGAGCAGCATTACAAATTCCCCCCCGGCGACATTCATGTCGATGCCGCGGAGCGCGTCGACTCTGCCGTATTTGGTTTTGAAGGACTTCGTAAGTCCCTCGGTGCGTACAATATCGGACATTATTATACCTTCCCCGATAAAAGATTCTGCGGATCTGTTTTTGATAGCTGCTTCGAAAATGTCAATGTCGGAATGAAAACCGGCAGCAAAGCCGCGCCCAAAACAAGCAGCGGCGTTGTTTTCGATACATAAAGATACTCGCCTACATCGATAATCGCGCCTGATTTTATAAGCAGGGCAGGGCGGCGGAGCCGAGAATGACTCCTGCAATCGATGCGGCGGCGGTAAAGCTGAATGTCTCAAACAAAAGCGTCCGTATGATAAAATTCCGCCTGAATCCTATCGAATAATAGACGCCGACCTCGTAAATCCTCGTCCTCTGCATCAGAAGGCTGATGAATATCACCGAAATCACCCCGATGATAAGCGCGCCGGCGTTGATGTATCCCCCGATCCGCTTCACCGTGCCGGCCTCGGATACCTGCCTGTACAGATCAACCGAATCCTCAATCAACATGGCTGACATATCGTTGATAACGCCTCTTTTTGCATCGGCGAAAGCAGAGCAGGCGGCGGTCAGCGCGGCGATTATCCCCAGCGGCAGATACCTTCCACGCATCCGGCGGATGCCGCCGAGAGCGTTTTCATAAAAGAATCGTCGGTTGTTCATTTCTCCCTACCCAAAAGTTCCGGTATCGAAAAAACTTTGAGCTGAACCGCAGTTACAACAGCCGCGCAAATCCCTCCCGCCGCAGCTGCCATGGCACAGAATACGATAACCGAAGCGTCGGCGTTTACAAAATATCCGGCACGGA
>JAAZGC010000377.1 GCA_012511425.1 Clostridiales bacterium
AAAGCACGGCGCAAGATCGGATATCGAGCATATCTGCGGATAAGCCGAGAGAAAATTTAATATTGCCCCCGCTGCGGACTTTAGATTTTAGTCTGCGGCGGGGATTTGTGTTGGGAAAACGTAATTCAGATTCTCAAGGAACAACTTCGCTCATTTTTGAGCGGAAGAATTTTATTTGAATATACGATTCCCAGAATGGGCAAGCGGGTAGATACGGTGATACTTTACAAAAACATCGTCTTCCTGCTTGAGTTTAAATGCGGCGATACCGTATACAAAAATTATGCATATGATCAGGTGTATGACTATGCACTCGATCTGCACAGCTTCCACAAAGAAAGCCATGACAAACTGCTCGTGCCGATAATTGTTTCCACCGAAGCGGCAGCGGCTGCATTTGAAATTATCGAATATGATCGGATAATCGAGCCGATCCGCTGTAATTCAAGCAATATTGCCGCCGCAATCAATTCGGTGGCAGAGAAATATAGCGAGCCCGCGTTCGATTACGAAGACTGGGAGAATTCCGAATACCTGCCAACACCGACGATTGTCGAAGCGGCGCAGGCGCTCTATCGCGGGCATAATGTGCATGACATTACCAGAAGCGATGCAGGCGCGGAAAACCTGACGGTTACCACAGATGGGATTAATCGGATAATCGAATATAGCAAGAAAAACAGCAGAAAATCCATCTGTTTTGTGACGGGTGTTCCCGGTGCCGGCAAAACGCTTGCCGGCTTGAATATCGCCATTCAAAGGTCTAATGCTCAGAAAGGAGAACACGCTGTATTTCTGTCCGGAAACTATCCGCTGGTAACTGTGCTTCAGGAAGCTCTCGCCCGCGACAAGGTGGAACAGGAAAAGGAAAAGCAAAACGGCAATCTCGTCTCTAAAAGCGAAGCACTGCGCAGTACCTCCGCATTTATCCAGATTATTCACAAATACCGCGATTCCTTTGTCGGCAATGACAACATTCCGCCGGAGCGGGTAGCGATCTTCGATGAAGCACAGAGGGCGTGGACGCAGGACATGATCGAAAAGTTCATGGCAACCAAGAAAGGCGTGCCGCAGTTTCCGTACAGTGAACCGGAATTTTTGATCAGCACAATGGATCGGCACAAAGACTGGGCAGTTGTCATCTGTCTTGCCGGCGGCGGGCAGGAGATCAACACCGGTGAAGCGGGCCGGCCCGAATGGTACGATTCACTGCGGCGTTCATTTACCGATTGGGATGTCTATATTACACCACAGCTCAACGATGATGAGTATTGCCGCGGCAGAAGCTGGTACAGCATGCTGTCCGGGCTCAATACATATAAAACAGAAAATCTGCATCTGGCAACTTCGGTGCGGTCTTTCAGAACACCGGATCTGGCGGCTTTCGTAAAAGCGGTTTTGGATGCGGATACCGACGAAGCGAAAGCGCTGTATCGGCGAATCAAATACAAATATCCGAATGTAATCACCCGCGATTTGAACAAGGCGAAAAACTGGGTGCGCGACCGCTGCCGAGGCACTACCCGATACGGATTGCTGGCAAGCAGAGGCGCCTTGCGGCTGAAGCCGGAAGGGATTTTCGTAAAGAACAAAATCTCGGTTGCCAACTGGTTCCTCAACGGCAAGGACGATGTCCGTTCCAGCTATATGCTGGAGGATGTGGTGACGGAATTCGACATTCAGGGGCTGGAAATCGACTACTCCCTGGTTGCATGGGACGCGGACTTTCGATTTGTTGAAGATGAATGGAAATATTATAATTTCGCGGGTACCCGCTGGAACAATATAAGCTCCGAAGAACGCCGGCTTTACCTAAAGAACACCTACCGGGTACTTCTTACCCGCGCCCGCCAGGGAATGGCGATTTTTATCCCTGTCGGCAGCTGCAGCGATCAAACTCGCAGGCATGAATATTACGACGGAGTTTTCGAGTATTTGAAAGAAATCGGAGTCAGGCAGATATAAAGAGGTAACATCAAAAAAAGAACCTGCACCGTTTAAAAAGTGCAGGTCTTTTTATTCGATATTTATGCGGACTTCCGGAAGTTTTAATTCCGGCTGAATCTCACCCGTCAATCTCCGCAAACGCGGTATTGATCTTGTCTATCAGCTTCAGCGCACTCTTGGTTCTCTTTTCGTACATCGAAGTGAAATCCGACTTGAAGTTGCGAAGCAGGTTCATGACTTCCTCGTTGTAGCCGCCTATGGCGTAGAACCATCCGAGGTCGTAGCAGCGGGATTCGAGGATGATGTCGAGCATATCGAGCGATTCCTCGTCGCGGGCGTATTTGCCCTTGAGCGCGACATCGTAATAAGCCGGGGTGACCGTATACATCGACTCGGCCGCCATCGCCTCGAGCACGATGCCGGTACGCTCGGGGTCGGAGGTGGTCATCGGAACACAGAGGAAGACCGAGTGCCAGGAGCCGAGCGTCTGATAATAGGCGTCGACCGTCTCGTCGGATTTCGGATAAGGCAGAAGACCGAAGTCGGCCTCCATATTGCGGAGGTTGGCGACGTCGAGCAGCAGCCGCATGAAGAAGAGCGCCTGGTCGTTCGAGAACATATCCAGCGACAGAACGCCG
>JAAZGC010000378.1 GCA_012511425.1 Clostridiales bacterium
CTATTACTGCAGCGCTGACGCTACTCCAAGCAAAGCTATGGATGCATGGAAGAATTCATCCGGACACAACGCCGTCCTTATCGGAGAAGGTTATTGGTCAAATTTGACTCAAATCGGAATTGCCGTTAAAGGAAGCTATGCATTTATCTGGTTTGCGGAATAAACTTGTATTAATATTAAATTTCTGAAGAATCAGATTTCACATACCGCATCACCGAAAGCTGTCAGGCTAACCAGTCCCGGCGTGATTCCTTCAGGGGAACCCAAAATCATAAGCCGGAGTCCGTAAGCGTTTACAGGCTTTACTTCCCGATAATCGATACATAAGTCCTCGGTATTTTCCGATGCATCAATCAGGATTATCCATTTCTCCAAATTCGAATCCGGGCTATATTCCATAACATAACGGAACGGACCCGGATTTATGTTTTTCAGAGTTTCCATCCCGATATCCCTCCAGATCAGCCTGATTGAACGAACATTGTATCTCGTACTGTCTCCGAGCCGGAAAGTTATCGTCGGCTCCTTGTCATCTTCGGCAGGCTGCCACCATGTGAGAACACTGTCATCGGAAGCATAAAGCGGGTCTCTGCCTTGGGCGTGGCTTGTAGCGGTTGGTCTCTGCATAAATGTCAGCGGCAGCCAGCCTGCGTCGTTTCCCTCTTCCGGGTCAGGGAGAACACCGGGAGAAAATTGTGGTGTTTCCGTTAAGGCAGGACAGTATAGCTCGCCGTTTTCATCGATCCCGACGGGATCCATGCATATACGCCGCTCGTACATATGATTATAGCAAAAAACGCAGGTGTAAAATGTCCAGAGCGTTCCGCCGGGGCCGTCCACAAGACAGCCGTGTCCGGCGCCTCTCGTAAGACCGTGTCGTTTGACGGTAAAAGGATTGTAATTTTCCTGATTGCGAAAACCGGACAGAGGGCCTTCATCGGATATAGCTATACCGTTGGCATATGTTGAATATTGTGTTCCGGAACCGGAATAAAGCAGATAATACCGACTGCCGATCTTCTTCATCCATTGGCCTTCGATCCAACCCATCCGGCGATTCTGGTTATGCTCACCGATACGCTGCCATGTAACATCGGGATCGTACCGGTTCAGAATCACCGGCTCATGGAGCATCTGCCAGGGCTTTTCAGGGTCAAGTTCAACTCCGACTGTGCATGTTAATCCTTCCACATCCAGTCCCGGTTCCGGATTTAAATAATTGATCCAATACATATACAGCCTGTCGCCGTCGGCCAGATAACAGGCATCCGCCGGAGCGGTGATATTCCCGTGACAGTCTGTAATCATTCCGCAAAGAGTAAATGGTCCGAGCGGGTTGTCTGCAGAATACAGCTCCGGCATACTGTGACCGGAAAGATACCATTTCCCCCGGAATTGCACCACCGCCGGACTGTAACGCAGGTGGGGCACGCCTATGTCAACGTGCTTCCAATGCATAAAATCTTCTGTAACATATGCCACGGCATAACTCGGATACAGGATCCATTCTCCGTCGTGCCAGACTACACTTGGGTCGGATATTGAACGGTAGTCGGAAAAGTTTTTCGGATCGGTACGGGTAAGGCTTGTGTCAAGCCACCGTCCGCTTTTGATATCAGGAATAGACAGGGGGTTGCAATAGGTTTTTTGTATCATAGTAAACCTCATCTGTTTATGGTTGCAAACTTGTATGGTCAATATTGATTGTTATTACTCAATTTCGACAAATAAAATACTTTCAACACCGTATTCGGCACTTTTGATTACTTCCCCGCTGCGAAAGTAAAAAGTGCCTCCTGCACAGTCCGGTTCCGTTTCCGGAGAAAGAGAGCCGATCATTAGTGTTCTTTCGGCAGAAAGCGCGGCCTGCTTTGCATATGCTTCTTTTTCGACCAACTCCCATTCTTCACGATTATAATTCACAAATACCGGCCATATCAAAATGCCGTCTGTTTTAAATTTTTCCTGATAATCCCACAAATCCCCGCAGATTGCAAGCATGACAGGGTAACCTTTATAGTTGAATTCTACAATAGAATTCCCTTCTCTATAATGCTCGTCTGTACGCCGGAAGTTTTTCCATCCGCGGGATATTCTTCGATAATTATACGCAAGCCGCCCGTTTATGACAACCGCACACGATGAATAAAGACTGTCATCTTCCCGCTCAATATAACCGAAGATTAAGTCAACTCCGTACTTATGAGACAGGCTGCAAATTGTATTCATAATTTCGGCATTCTGCGTTATGGCGATACGTTTATCTTCTTTGAAATCCCAGCAAAGTGAATCGAATCCCTGTAAAAATGCTTCACCAAAACAAAGAAGATCGGCTTTGCCCGAAGTTTCTTTAAGTGCACGCGCTATTTGTCTGAGGCTGAAATTGATATTTTTATTTTTGAATTTGTAAGTCGCCAGCGCTATTTGCATTATCTATACCTCGTTCGGGTATTCTATATAACAATAATCCTTTTGCAGGATATGTCACTTTCGTATAAACAAACATGAAATTATCTCCGTAAATTATCAATCGTGTATAAATCCTGACAGCCGGGCATATGGTGTTTTCGAAAAACAAAAGATACAGCCCGCCAGATTTCAGCATCGTTCTCATTTAAACAGCGATGATGGATATCAGGCGGGATTATTGCTGCCTCTCCTGCGTGCAATGTGATAATTTCGTCCGTAGTGTTGATTTGTATGGATCCTTTTCCGCAGACAAACATTTCCACATAGTGGTGCATATGATCTGAGAGCATTGCCAATGAAACGTCGGCCGTAATATTGCTCTTTTCGATAAGTATTTCCAGTGTCAGGTTTTCCGCCGTAATGCTGTGTTGACAATATTCGATGTTTTAGTTTATATCTTTCATAATGACGCATTTTTTTATGAAGTTTCGTTATATATAGTATATCATCTCATGCTTTGGCTGTCAAGATTATCGTATCATATTGGGACATTATAATAAAAATTTTGTCAGTATTATTCAATTTACAGTTTAGTAAATATCTGATATAATATAGATATAGAATGGAATATGTTTTAATACTCTGAGGGTATGCGAGATATGAAACGTCGGCATCGTAGAAATGCCCGGTGCTGTTAATGCGGCGGCAGACGTGGTTGATGTTTGTGGCAATCCTGCTGACAGCGGCAGCTAACTTTTTCTGATCGGTGTAATCGACTTTGATGATGTACCCGTCAATCAGCATTTTCCGGGCATACGCGCCGAAGTTGCGGGTGCCAAGCTGGTTCATCTTGTGGCGAACCACGCTCAATTCCTGCTCATTCAGGCATATTTCTCTGCGGATGGGTCGTGTGCGGTCTGGCATATTGAAACACTCCTTTCACAATTCAACGGACATTTTTTCTCAAAAACTTGGTAGTGACGAAAAGAAAATTTTGAAGGCGAGGGCATTGGCGATTCGTTGCCCCTCACTTTACAACGGACATTTCTTCGTCGAAACGCAGGTATCGAAACAGAAAGTTTTCAAAAAATATGCGCTCCCGCTTTTGCGAAAGCGGGAGCGCGTTGTATCTGCGGATATGAGATTTGAAAGAGTAGCA
>JAAZGC010000072.1 GCA_012511425.1 Clostridiales bacterium
GGCGGCGGCGCATTTCGAAGCGCCCTCCGGACATCCGGGTAAAGCGGCGGTTCGCCTGATCCATGATTTCATCCATGAATTTCATCTGGACATATGTTTCAAACGCCAGCTTTGCTTTACCCCTGAGACTGCCTGATGCGGTGCGGTAAAGGCTGTCGAGCATATTGCGCCGCCTGCTGAGCGCGGGATATTCCGCCGATAAAGCCTTTAAAATCTCCAGCTTGTCGCTGTTTCGGGCTATACGGGCGTTTATCTCGCCAAGCAAAAGCTCGGCTGCCGCAATTCCGGCATCAACGGCGGATTTTTCCGATTCAAGCGCCGCAATGTCGGCAAGCGTTCTGCCGTCCACCGCGCTTTGAGCCGTCTTAAACCTTGCGGACGCTTCGGTAAGCGCTTTATCGTGGAATTCTATCCGCTGCTTTAATGCGTTAAAGTCCTCATCCGTCATCGAGGCGCGGAGATATTCCCCCTCGGATGTAAAGCCGGCGGCGGACAACGCCTGACGATACTTCTCCGACGCTGCCGCGAGTTTGTTTTTGAGTTCGGCTGCACGGCGGGCGAGTTCTTCAAGACCGCCCTTTGCGGTGCTGAGCTGCCGAAGCACCGCGTTATACGATTCGCGGCAGTCGTTGATTTCGGTTACAAGCCGTTCCCGTTCTCCTTCGGCTTCTTTGACGGCAGCGGCGGCTTCGGCGCCGGACGGGAATTCCGAAAGTTTTTCTTTCAGATCGGAAGTCATTTCCTCGCCGGTCTTGAGCTTGGCTTCAAGCGATGCCAATTCCTCGTTGTTTTCGCCTTGGGCCGCACGGAGCAGCTCGAGACGCTTTTCTGTATCCTTTGCCTTTTGAAGCTGCTCTTGTCTTTGTTCTTGTCTTTTTTGCAAAAGTTCGGCTGTGTCTCTTAACCGATTCAGATTTTGGCGCTCGTTATTTAAAGCTGCCGAAACGCCGGATCTGATCTCTTTTTCATTGAGGGCATCGCCTGAAAGCGACTTTGCCGCGGCTTCGACCGCCGTCCGGCATGACTCCGCTTTTGAATGAGCCGCACCGCTTGCCCCGGCAGCTTCCTCGGCAAGAGACAAAAGCTTATCCTTTTCCGCTCGTGCGGCGTTGAGACTTGCCTCGGTGGGCATATCTTCGGTCAGAACAGCGGGGGCGGGGTGAGACGTCGAGCCGCAGACCGGACAAGGCTTGCCGTCTTTAAGCTTCTCGGCGATTATTCCTGCCTGAGCATCGAGGAACGCCGATTCCAATGCATCACAACAGGATTTTGATCTTTCGTATTTCTCTTTTGAGATGCGGTATTCTTCGTTCAGCTTTGCGGCTTTCCGCTCGTTTTCCTCCGCTTCATCGATGTCTGAAATAAGTGTTTCGAAGGCGGCTATCCGCTTTTCGGAATCTTTAAGCGATGTATCGTTTTTGATTATGCTTTCGCCGATGCTGTCGGTAAGAGCGAGAGAAGCTGCAAGGGTATCCCTTTGGGAAATCTCGCCGGCAATTTCTTTTTCCGTGCTTTCCTTTTGGATTTCGGCGAGCTTTATTTCCCTCCTCAGCTGCTCGACCCTTCGGTTATATTTCGCGAGGGTTTCATATTCGGCCAAAAGTCCGTTTATCCTTGCTATCTCGCCGTCAAGCTCGTTTATCCGGGGCTGCCGCTCCTCGGCTTTGAGCATCATTTCCTTGATTTTTTCGGCGGTCTGCCCGTATTCTGCATGTTGTTTTTCAAGCTCGCCGCGGCTGTTTTGGGTGTTATGGAGATCCGAAACAAGCCGGCTGTAGTTACTTTCAGCCTCCCGCACTCCGCTTCTTGCTCTCGCCGCTGCTTCAAATCTGTCTTTTTCCGGTTTCAGCTCAATTTCTTCCGATTGAAGCCGCGCAAGTTCGGTTTCCGCTTCGTCGCGGACGGAGATAAGCGCATTTATCTGCCTGCCCGCCGTCAAAGCTGCTATAAGCTCCGCCGAGCGGTTCAATGCCGCCTGTTTTATATCGGCGTTCTGCCGCCCAAGCGCCGTGTCCCGCGAGATTACCCGCTGCGCAAGCTCGACAGCCGATTTAAGCGACTCGGGAGTGATATCTCCGTCCGTAATCGCTTCCGCTTCGGTTTGTTCGGCTTCATCGACAAACTTTAACTCAGATATCGCGTTTCCGGCCCTTTCGTTTGCGGCGGAAAGGGAGGCTTCGGCTTCGTCGTTCTGCCGCTTCAGTTCATCCTGAAATTTCCCGATGACCGCAGTTCCGAACAAGTCGGACATCAGCTGCTTTTTCTCGTCTCCTCCGTCGGTCAGAAGCTTTCGGAATTCCCCCTGAGCTATCATTGCAAGCTGTTTGAAGCGCGCGCGGTCAACTCCGATTATTCGGCTTATCTCTGCAGTTACCTCCCGGTCTCGGTCGATAACGGTTCCGTCCGGAAGGGTGAGCTCCGCTCCGCCTTTTTTGGTTGTGGTGCCCTCTCCGCGCTTTTTTTCGACTTCATATTCAAGCCAGCGTTTTACGCTGTAAATCTTTTCCTTAACTTCAAAGGCAAATATAACCGAGGTCTGTTCGTCCGGATCGGCGTAATCGGAGCGAAGGCTTTTTCCGGTTCTGTCGTCTCCGGACGGTGCGCCGTACAGAGCGTAGGTCAGCGCGTCAAAAATTGTGGTCTTGCCCGCGCCGGTATCCCCGGAGATAAGATAAATTCCGCCGCGTCCGAGCTTTGAAAAATCGACCTTTTCGGTACTGCGGAAAGGCCCGAAGGCGGTGATTTCAAGCATTACCGGTCTCATAGCAGCGCCTCCTCTCCTCCGGCGGCTTCAACGGCTTTATTTATTACCTCGGCTCCGCTGCCGCCGAAGCTGTCTTCGAGGGATATGCCGTTCTGTTTCAGATAAAATTCGTCGAACCACTCGGATATCGCTCTTTTACGGGTGACGGCTTCACTTGAAAACTCCGTTCGTTCATTGTCGGGCAGCTCTATCTTCATCTCCATCAGATTCGGGTAAAAGCGCAGCAGCCGCTGTCTTGCGTTAGGATCCGGCATCGGGTCGGTTATGACCGAGTAAATATAATCTTCCGAAACCCCTTCTCTTTCCGCCGCGGCGAAGAGCTCATCGAGCGGTCCTTTTATCCTGCGCACCTGACGCAGCGGTTCGATCCGGATGAGTTCGACATCTTCAAGCCCGTTTTTGCCGAGGGTTACAAAAGGCAGAGATTTTTCCGAGTGCACTTCGGAGGCGGAATATTTTAAGATAGAGCCGGAATATCTGACCCCGCTCCTGCCGACCGATTGCGGCGTATGTATATGTCCGAGAGCGGCGTAGCAGTATCTTTCGAGCAGGCTTACCGGCAGGCCGCCAAGGCCTCCGACAGTCGGCGTCTCCGAGTCGCATCGGACGATATCGCCGCTAAGGGGCAGCCAGAACTGATGCGACAGAATTACCTCCCGCCCGGAAAATTCTCCGGCGGAATTGAGGATTTTCATCAAAGTATCCGGGACGGTTTCGCTGTCTTCGGAAAAACGCCGTATATCGGCTGGACGAAGATAAGGCAGGAGGGTGAAGCGGACGGAGCCGTATTCGTCGCTCAAAGTAACCGTTTTAACCGGAAACTCCACCTCGGCTGCGATATATATGCCGCTGTCTTCGAAAAGCCTTCCGCCGTAATTCAGCCGCTCGCGGCTGTCGTGGTTGCCGGATATCATCAGAACTTTGAGCGGAAGCGAGGCAAGCTCAAAAAGAAAATCATCGAGCAGCGACACCGCGTCGCGCGGAGGCAGGGCGCTGTCGTATACATCGCCTGCGATAAGCAGGACGTCCGGCTTTTTTTGAAGGCAGATTTTTATAATGGTTTTAAGGGCGTGCTTCTGATCTTCGATGAGATCGAATTCATGTTGTCTGCGTCCCAGATGAAGGTCGGAGACTGCGAGCAGCTTCATTTTGTTTTCCTTTGTGAAGTTTAATTCTTACACATATTATACAATAGTCCGGACGCAAAATCAAGCGGTTTTGACTATTTCCGCCTCAAAATAAAAAGACCGCAATGAGACGGGTTTCAGCTGCGCTTTACCGATATCCAATCACTCTGAAAAAAGACCCCTGTCAATTAATGCGCATATTTCAGCATAACATATTACCTGTCCATGATTAATTACATACAATCATATCTCACATTATCCAATGACATATAAACTCAGCCGGTATCGAAACCTGCATGATAATATCAACTTAATGAGAACAATATTGAAGCAGTCATGTTTTTTTATGTTGCTTATGGATTGTTATAGTAAATTTCATTCGATATAATGGTAAAATCGATGTAAAACCGTGGTTTTTCTTGCCGAATATTTGTAAATTTTTTTCAATATGCATCGACGGAATACAAAAAGCTTGAAAAAAACCGCCGAAATGATTATAATATATATAGTAGCAATAATAATGAAAGAGGCAAAGACATTGTCAAACAGCAACGACAAGAAAAACGACGGCTCGCCGAACCTCTCGGGTTTCGAAGTCAGTGACAGGCAGGTCAGGATAGGCGGGCTTAATATAACCGACGAACGGGTCCGAATAGGAAACGCGGTAGATATAGACGGCAAAAACGAAAAGGTCAGGCTGGGTTCTCTTGTTGTGGACGGAAAAAACAGCCGGGTCTATCTTGAGAAAAAAGAACCGCAGCTGCCGCAGCAACAGCCGCCGCAGTCTTTCTCCAGACCGAATACCCCTATGTATGCCTCGGGGAAATACGCTGCCGGACAGAAAGGCGCCGGTTATCCCGTCCCTCAGAAACAGCCGGAATCGAATCAGCCCGAGCCTTACAATAACGACGGCAGAGAATACAAGCTTGTCCCCTCTCCGTGGCCGTTTGTCTTCTGCGGCGGATTCTGGCTTCTGTACGCGCTCTTCTTTCCGCTTTACGCATGGTACCATATAGCTATCTGCGGCGCATTGTCATACGGCGTTTACAATATATTCAAGGGCATCTTCCCGCCGAAGCGGGTTGAAGTGATAAAGCCTTACGTGATGCCGCAAAGCACCGACGAAGCTTTCAATCAGACCATCACGTCGACCGCAAAGCTGCTCGAATCGATAGGCGAATCATCGAAAAAGATTTCGCCGAAATCCCCCTCCCTCGCATCAAACGCCGATTCCCTTATCAGGCGTACAAAAATGATCCTTGAATATCTCGCCGAAAATCCGCACAAAGCCTCTCTCGTCCGCCGGCTGTTCAACTACTATCTGCCCACCCTCGACAAGCTGCTTAAAAGCTGGCAGCTCTTTGACGAACACGGCGAAGGCGACGGAGAATGGGCCGGCAAGCCGGAAATCGAAGAGGCGGTTGCGGAAATGGAAAACGTTTTCCGCAAGCAGCACGACAAGCTGATAAACGACGCCGCGCTCGACATCTCCGCCGAAATCGACGTTCTCGAAAAAATGCTTGACGATCAGATTTCCCAAAACAATAAATAACACCAACAACAACCCACATACAGACCAATAAAGAGGTAAAAAATGTCGGAGAACAACAATCTCAACCCAAGCTCGATCGATCTTTCCGCCGTTTCCGCAGGCACTTCCGTGCCCGAACTGACATTAAATACCGGCACCGCCGAAGAAAACATCGCGCCGGCACCGCAGCTTCAGCAAACGGCTCAAAAAGCCGCCGTTGACACATCTCTCGACGAGTCGAAGCTTTCTCCCGAAGAACAGAAGCTTGTGGCCGATTTCTCAAAGAAGATAGACCTCAGCGATTCCACCATGGTCATGACGTACGGCGGAACTGCTCAGCACAAGGTAGCCGAGTTCAGCGACTCCGCGCTTACGACCGTCCGTACAAAGGACCTCGGCGATACCGGAGAAATGATCCTTGATCTCGTCGGCCAGCTGCGCTCCTTCTCTGCCGTGGAAGACGACAACAAGCCCTTCAAGTGGTTCCGCCGCCAGGCAGACAAACTTGCGGATATGAAGAACAGGTATGACAAGGTTGAAGTTTCGGTTGACAAGATAGCAACCGAACTTGAAAATCATCAGGTACAGCTGCTCAAAGATATATCTATAATGGATAAGCTATATCAGGTCAATCTTACCAACTTCAAAGAGCTGACCCTTTATATAATCGCCGGAAAAAAAGCACTCGATTCCGCCAGAACCACAAAGCTCAAGGAGCTTGCCGAAAAGGCTCACACGTCGGGACTGCCGGAAGACGCACAGGCGGCAAACGACTTCGCTCAGCTCTGCGACCGTTTCGAAAAGAAACTTCACGACCTTGAACTGACAAGGATGGTCGCAATTCAGTCGGCGCCTCAGATCCGTCTTATCCAGAACAACGACACCATAATGACCGAAAAGATCCAGACGACCATTATGAATACTATCCCGCTCTGGAAATCGCAGATGCTGATCGCATTGGGTCTGGAGCACAGCCAGCAGGCGCTTGCCGCTCAAAAGGCCGTCACCGACATGACAAATCAGCTTCTTAAAAAGAACGCCGATATGCTCAAGACCGGAACCATTGCGGTAGCTAAGGAAGCCGAACGCGGCGTCGTCGATATTGAGACGCTGAATTACACCAACCAGCAGCTTATCTCAACCCTCGATGAGGTGCTTAAAATCCAGAACGAAGGCAGAGCAAAGCGCCGCAGCGCCGAAACCGAACTGAAACGAATAGAGGGCGAGCTTAAAACCAAGCTGCTCGACATACAGACCTATCAGAGCAGCGAGCCGGCTCAGCAATAATCTAAAAGGAAGATTAAATGATAAAACGCTTATCGGAAATAAACCTCAGCTGCGGCGCGGGAATCGCGATAATGATCGCCGCGATAATCCTTTCCCTGATGATCGGATGCTTGCGTTCGCTGATGCCGGAATACCTGAAAGTTCAAAAGGTCTTTAAAAACGGGGCTTACGGCGACGGTTTTTCAATCACGACCGACCTTTCGAAATTAGGTGAAAGTGCCCGGAACATGGCGGCTCTCGCGGAACAGGCAATCGGGGAAACGGAAAATATCAAGGCGGTAAAGCAGGCGCGCGATGCGCTTGACAATGCAAAATCTGTCAAAGACAAGCACGCGGCATACATGACGCTGACATACGCATCCGAAAAGCTCTATTCCGAAGCGATTGACGACGAACGGCTGAGCGAAACTCAGGCAAAGCTGATCAAACAATGCTACACCGATATTCAAAGCCGTATACTGACCATCAAAGGCGATGAATACAACGAAATGGCCGAGGATTACAACAAGAAGGTATCAAAATTTCCCGCCCGCTATATCGGCTTGCTGGTGGGGGTAAGAGAAGCCGAACTGTTTAAATGACGAAAAAATCAAAAGGCAGATTATCGGTATTTGCCGTTTTCCTGATACTCTTTGCGGTTTTAGCGGCACCTGCTGCCGCTTTTTCCGTTCCCGAAAAGCCGGATAACAATGCCGTTTACGACGACACCGGACTGATATCTTCCGAGACCCGTGAATATCTGATCGTTCTGAACGATATGCTGTATGAAAACTGCCGCGGACAGACGGTCATTGCCATGTTCACCGGGATCGGCGGAGAGGATATCGCGGAGCTTGCAAAGCAGTGCTTCAACGGGTGGGGCATCGGCGACAGTGAATACAACAGGGGCGTTCTCTTCCTGATGACCGCCGCCGAAGACGACTATTGGGCGCTGCAGGGCAAGGGGCTTGAAGACAGTCTGACATCCGGTGAGATCGGTATCATACTTGACGAATCCGTCGAGCCTTATTTCGCCGCCAAGGATTACGACGGAGCGGCGAAGGCGTTTGCAGAAGCCGTATATAAAAAGCTTGCCTCGATATACGGTTTTTCCGGCAGGCTGCCGAATGAACCGGCGTCTTCCGGAAAAACAAAGCTCACAGAAACCGCCGAAGAAGAGCGTTTTTCCCGTATTCCGGAAAGCGTAAGCAGCCCCATCTCCTCCGACCGGGAGCGGGATTTCTCCGGCAATGTATTTTCGGTATTTTTCGGAATCTTTCGTGCGGCTGTTTCTATCTTTATATTGGTTATATTCATAGCGGTTTTCTTTTCCTGCTGCGGATGCGGAGATTTGTGCAGATGCTGCGGCTGCTGTAGAAGTGACTTCGGCGGAGGCGGCTACGGCGGCGGGTTCGGCGGAGGCGGCTTCGGCAGAACATATTACCGCAGTTTTCCCCGCGGCGGGTCGAGCTTCGGCGGCCGCCGTACGACAGGCGGAACTTCTTCCGGAGGCGCCGGCCGGTCTTTCGGAGGATCACGGGGGATCGGAGGCGGCAGCCGCGGAAGCAGCGGAAGAAGCGGAGGCTTCGGCGGCGGTTCTTCCCGAGGCGGCGGAGCCGGACGCGGGAGGAGATAATTTTCCTGATGAGTTTAAGAATGCAAATTGCATGGTTTACATATTAATGCGAAGATAAATCACAAAGATTCTTGCCGGAAAACACGAGTTATCAGGGCTGATTGAATGAAAATCAAAAGGATATTTATAATCACCGCGGTATTCCTGCTGCTCGGACAGATGACGGCGCCGATGTCTGATTATTCGGTCCCGGAAAAGCCGGAGGACTTCACGGTTTACGACAACACCGGGCTTATATCACATTTCACCCGGGAATATCTTGTTGCTCTGAACGATCTTCTGTATCAGAAATGCAGCAGCAAAACGGTTATAGCTCTGTTCGACGGGATCGGATGAGAAGATATCAAAGACTTTGCAAACAAATGCTTCCGCGAATGGGGAATCGGTGACTTAAGAAAAGGCAACGGCACTCTTCTGGTGATAAATACCGAAAATAACGACTGTTATGCGATTATCGGCAATGAGCTGAAAGACAACTTCATATTCGGCGAACTTAGCTACATAATATACATATATGTCAAGCCTTATCTTAAAGCGCAGGATTACAAGGGCGCGGTAAAGGTTTTTGCCGAAGTTATTTACAGAAAGCTTGCCGGGATATACGGATTCTCAGATATTCAGCCGGAAACCCGCGCGTTTTCCGGAAAAACGGTTCTGCTTGAAACAGGAATAGAAAAGAAACCATATAAATCTCAGCTCGAAATAGAGTATACTTTTGCCGACCGCTTAAAATTCTTTGCGTCTTGGTTTTTCCCTTTTTTGGGTACCGTTTTTTCCGTTGTTGCAATAGTATTGCTCATTAAGTTTCTTTCTTTCTGCTGCTCCGGCGGCGGTGGATGCGGAGGCTGCTGCTCCGGGGTCGACTTGAATTGGTCCGGGTTCTATTGGTGGGATAAAGGCGGCGGATGGGATAACGGGGGAAGCAAAAAAATCAGCTTCGGCAGACCTGCCGAAGGGGGTGCAAGCTTCGGCGGCAGGAGACGCAGAGCAAACGGTGACAAATGCGGCAGGAGATAGGCTTTTGCCGTCATTCAAAGCATATAACGACTGCCATGCGGATGATGTATAGTATAATCCGCTTAAAAACACAAATTTCGAAAAAACCCTTGACAAACCGATTTAAATGAGGTATAATATATATCGCACATGAAAGATGTGTGATGCGTTTGTAGCTCAGCCTGGATAGAGTGCCCGGCTACGAACCGGTAGGTCGGGGGTTCGAATCCCTCCAGACGCGCCATTCCCCGAAACTTTTTCAGTTCCGGGGAATTTTTGTTTCCGATATATATTGCCGCTTTTTGTCTGCAAACATTGATTCGATTAAAGTAAGATAATTGTTAATTTTCTGATTTAAGAACCGTCTGCTATTGTAATATAAGGCGGTTTAGTAGTATAATATATATGATTGCATTAATTGAATCAAATCGCGCCATAATCCCAATCAACGAAATAAAAAGGAGAAACTCCTGATGAAATCACAACTCCGCCGCATAATCGCACTGCTGCTCGCAGCCTGCTGTCTTTACTCTTTTGCCGGCTGCGCAAGCGTAAAAGATATAGTTTCGGCTCTGATAAGGGTCAAGAACCGTCACGACGGAGACGAAACCACTGCTTCCGAAACCGATATTACGGAAACGCTGACAGCGGATGTGACCGAAACCGCCGAACCGGCCGATACCGAGGAAGATCCCGGCGAAAGCCCGGCTGCCGACAGCGCCGATTATTTCCGGCAGTATATTGACCCCGCGGTTTTCGCTCTGTCCTTCACAAACTATGCGGTCAGCGAATATAAGTCCATGTCCGATCCGATCACTTTATGGGAAGCCCTCGGATGGTATACCGGATATCTTTATATGTTCGACGGAACCACCGAGCTATCCAAAGAAACGATAGCAGATTTGACGGAGCTGTTCACCGGTTCTGACGAATTTATCGACTGCCCTGACGATTACATCGACGAAGAATACATCGAAAAAAGAGTCGCGACATACAGCTTCCCCGGCTTCTGCTACCTGATGGAAGATTATTTCGGCGATGAAGGCACAATGCAGTTTGTCATCGAAGCGGACGGCTATACCGTTTATTCGCATATTCTGGAGATCGTCGACGGCGAGGGGCTTTATACTACCGACTACGAATGGTACTTTCAAGAAGCCGGCGGAAATCCGCCGTATCTGCTGACCGAATATACTTTGCCTTCTCTCGAAGAGAAAAGCTACGACGGAGAGTATTATCTTCTTTCGGCGGATGAGCTTGAAGAGTATATCGAATTCAACAACATGCAGAACATCTGTCTTGCCGACGGAAACCGGCTGTTTATCGATTTCAGCTCAACTTACGACGGTTTCGACACCGAATCGGAAGACGGAAGCGAAACATATCAGCAGTCGTATTTTGAGCGGAGAGACGGATGGCTTGCCGCATCTTTCCTTTCGACCGATCCCGTATACGGCGAATACTGGGGCGGATATTACC
>JAAZGC010000379.1 GCA_012511425.1 Clostridiales bacterium
AAATGCCCGGTGGTAATCTGCGGCGATTTGTTTGGCTTCAACGACGAGAAAATAAAGGAAGCTAATCGGAGAGGCTTTATTGCTGCCGTTTTCAATCGCTGCATGCTTTCCGCCGACAATTACAGGGTTGAGCGGGACTACGGTTTATTCAATGTTTACCCGGATGAAACATTTAGCACAATCGCCGCATGGGCCTGGGGTTATCAGCGCTGCGTCGATGCGCTTTGCGGGATGGATTTTGTTGACACAGACTGCATTGCGATTACCGGACTTTCGAGGGGCGGGAAAACAACCCTTCTGGCAGCGGCGACGGATGAAAGAATTAAATTCGTTCAGTCTTGCTGTTCGGGCGCCGCCGGGAGCGGATGCTTCAGATACGAGCAATATGCCGACGAAGAAACAGTTGAAAAATACGGTTTGGGTGATCCGCGCAGCGAAACGATTGCTGATCTTATCAGAGCAGTTCCCTACTGGCTCGGACCCAAGATGAAAGATTATGTCGGACGGGAAACCGAACTGCCGTTCGATATGCACTTTTTGAAGGCCGCCGTCGCTCCGAGATATCTGCTTGAGACGATATCCATGGACGATGTCTGGGCAAACCCGCGCGGATGCTATCTCACTTACAAGGCTGCCAGGGAAGTTTACGAATTCCTCGGCGTCGGCGAGAATATCGCTCAGAATTTCAGATACGGTCCGCACAGCCATGACATTTACGATTACTGCAAATTCTATGACTTTATAGAGTGCGCTCGCAGGGGCGTCCGCTATCCGTGGCACAATTCGGAGCTGATTTACGGTGATATTTTGTGAAACGGTTTTGAACTGTAATTAATTTATTACATACAAAAAACGCAGTTTCGCCTGCGTTTTTTTATTTATTCGATACAGTAAAGAGGATTTTTGTTAAGATTCTGATTCAGTTTCTTTTTAGCTTCCCTTCTCTTTGTCCGTTCCATTTATAATAACCTGCAGTTAGCATTAATAAAGCTATGGCAGCGCAGATTATATAAGCCGGTATGCTGCCCCTTATAATTGACGGCGCCAAGACTTCCGCGAAGCTGAAAGGTTTAAGCAAATCAGCGCCGGCATATCCGATAAGAACCGGCAATACTACCACAGCCGCAACTGTTGTCAACGTCTTGACGCCATTCTCCAAAATCAGGGAGAGGGACGCCGCAAAAACCGCAATAAGTATGAATCCCGCGGTAGATATCAGCTCATATGCGGCGATATATCCCGCGATACTCATATCAGGGGCGCCGGACAATGTCGGAAGACTGTTTATGTTCGCTTCTGTGAAATTCATCGGAAATTGAGTTTCAAAAAGAAGATGTCTGCCGCAAAAGCCGATCCTTTCAGTAAAATAGCCGTCAGAATGGCTTGCAGCAGCTTAATCGCATATGTTTTATTTATTCCTTTCTTTGCAAGGCGGATGACAGACGCGATTCCGCAGCCGTATTCGCAGGAAAAAGGCGGCTGAACAGAATTATCGCCGCAGCAGCGGTGATCATATCCGGCGGCGCAAAGATCAGTCGGCGATACCCTCTGTCATCCACGAACATTATATTTTCATGAGTTTTTGCCTTTTCGGTCAGATAATCTGCCCTTATTATCAGCTGCTCCGCCGCTTCCTTATAGTGCTTGGCGTAACTGTAACGTCCGTAGGCGCGGGTGTATTCTTCGTGAGATACTTTGCCCTCGCGATAAGCTGACTGGATTTCCGGATATTCGGCTAATGATTTTTCGATATATGCATATTCTTCGTCGATCCAGCTAAGCTTTTCATCCGTTACTTCCCCTTCAAGCCGCAGCATATAATCGGCAAAGGCGAGCTCGTGATAAAGCGCCGTCGGGCGGAAGTAATATCCCGCCCATATAACGCGGATGACGATAAAAGCAATGATAACATAAATCCCGCCGTATGCGACGAGTTGTTTATACAGCTCTTGCGCGCCGAGACTTAGGATCTTGCCGGAATCGGAGGAGAGTTCTTTTGAGACGATGACTCTTTTCTGTTTTATTCCGATATAAACCAGAACCGCTGCGGCTGAGGCTGCTAAAAGCGCAGTAACAGTCAAAAGGATTACAAGGTGATCTATGCAGAAATCAAATACCCTGATACCGTTGAAGCGGTCGAAAAGCATATTCACATCAGCCGTTCCGGTCAGGCTCAAAAGGCGAAAGTTGTCTATACGGCGGGAGAGCAGAGGCAAGGAAAAGAGAACCGGCGGCAAGAACCGCGGCCTCGCTCATGAAGAGACGGTTTATTGCGGCAAGGATGACCGATATCACGGTTATAGTTAAGGTTCTGACAAAAATAAATATCAGCAGATAACTGCCTATGCTTAATTCAAATCGGCAGAAAGCGAAGCTGTCGAGTGCCTGCAGCGGAACGGAAATATCGGAGAAGCCGCAGGAAAAGGCGAAAACAACGAGAGGAGCTAATGTAAAAACAACCGAAACTGCCGCGCCCAGAATCGCCGCGTATATCAGTTTTGTCCGCGCAAGGCTTTTGTTGCCCCGGCGGCAAATCAAGAGGATTGGCGTCATTCCGGTTCTGTCTTCGACCGTGAAAATGGTGCAGAGAACGCCGGAAAGGGCGATTATAATCAGCACTGTCGGGGTTTTCAGCGAGAAATACTCATTCCAGCCGAATACGGCATGATTGCCGATGGATTTTTGATAGAATCTGTCGTATTCGGAAATCAGGCTGCCGTAATAGTTTACAAGATATATGCCAAGATTATCGTCGCCGAGGCGGGACGCGGCGTCGTGCAGCATATATGCGATATCGCTCTGATATTTTTCATCGGAGCTTAATACTTTTTCGACCGCCGTCATCAGCTGAATGTCGTTATATACGCCGTTGTCGATCAAAGAGTTCTGGAAGAGCGGCATACGGGATTCCCCTTTGATAAGCGATGCATAAATATCAGTATCGTAAGCCGCCTTCTTTTCTTTGTATTCGCCGTATATTGAGTCGAACGAAGGACGATCGTCTTCGTATAAGCGAAGCAGCGTTTGAATGCTTTCTTTATATTCGCGGTATTCCGCGGTAAAATACCCGCGGTACTGCCATGCGGCAAGACCGATGTTAAAAACAAGCAGAACCGCAATAAAAATCAAGCCGAAAAGAGTCAGGTGTTTTCTGAATTCACCTCTGATCATAATTATTTATCCTCATCAGTCGAGGTTGAACCATTTAATCGTGTTTTCGACGAAATTTATCGCTACAACAGAGCCCATGCGGTGAAATATCTTTCCGCTGTCTAAACCTTCAAGAGAATAATAATCGGAATATATGCAATCGCCGTAAACTATCCAGCCCGTGGTCGGATTATTGAAGAGGAATTCGCATTTTCCGTCGAATATAAGTTCGGGGTTCTCAAGTGTTTCTCTTGACACTCTCCAAATCCGGCTTTTTGTTTGATTCGCGCAGACAACTCCTTCTCGGGCGTAGCCGTATATCACCGGATCGAAAACGGTATAATAAATGTATTTATCGGTTAATGTGAAATCATATATATTGTCTGCCGGCATTGAAATCTTTTCAAGCTCTCCGTTTTCTTTAAAACGACAGATATATCCCTTGAAATTCTCAACATCTTCTTCGTTTTTCATTCTGAATCCGAGCCAGATGTCGCCGGTGGGGATATCTCTGTAAATACAATCCGAACCCATGACTTTATATCCGTCCGGGATATCAACGGAACGGTAATTTACGATCTTCAAATATTCCGAGTAACCACAGAAATACACTTTGTCGTCTGTGAATATTAAATGCGACAATTCAACTTCTCCGGTTCCGTCTGTTTGAGGCGGCGTTTCCTCATCATTCTCCACACCGGATATATCGTAGAGATGCTCAACCTCTCCGGTCGATCTTATATAACGGTAATATTTAATCTCGTATTCACGGTATTCTTCGTTGCGTTCATTGATTTTTTTATAATACCTGTATTCATCCAGAAAAATGAATCTGTCGGTAATAGAATTTATGCCTAAACGTCCGCCGCCTTCCTGAGCAGGCGGCATTTTTGTACGGAAAATCTCCTTTACGGTGTCTTCTGAGGGTATTATCTCGTATAATGCCGAATAAAAACTGTTTTCGTTATATATTTCTGCTGTGTCATAGTATATTTCTTCATCTCCGTATGATCTTATGTTTTGAAAGCCCGTATATTTACATGATCCATCTTTATGATTGCACACAGGGTCGGGACATATATTTCTCTTTTCCGCCTTTGATAAATCTATGAAAGATACTACGAATCCGGAACC
>JAAZGC010000073.1 GCA_012511425.1 Clostridiales bacterium
ACCGCTTACATAATCGACGAAAGCGGACAGCGTCTTTTCGGAGACGAAAAGCATTTCACAAAATACTAAAAGGACAGATATGGCGATACGAATAACCGAAGCGGAAATCGCACGGCAATACGATTTTATGGACGAAGCCGCCGCGATTAACGCGGCTGTTTGCGGCGGGCGCCGCCGCGCCTTTATACGCACCTTCGGCTGTCAGCAGAACGAAGCCGACTCCGAAACCCTTGCCGGCATGGTGAGCCGAATGGGCTACGACCTTTGCAATGAGGTTGACGGCGCCGACCTCGTGCTGATAAACACCTGCGCGGTGCGGGAGCACGCCGAATCGCGGGCGCTTTCGCTGACTGGAAGGGTTAAAGCGGAAAAGAAGAAGAACCCGGATATGATAATCGGTCTCTGCGGCTGCATGGCAACTCAGTCGCATATCTCCGAAGATATAAAAAAGAAATTCAAATATGTGGATATTCTTTTCGGAACCACCGAACTCTGGAGATTTCCCGAAATTCTTCTGACGAGGCTAAAAACCGGAGAGCGGATAATTGAACCGGGAGACGAAAGCCGCGGAGTTGTCGCCGAAGGGCTGCCGCAGATACGCGCCGACAGATACAAAGTCTGGATAAGCGTCATGTACGGCTGCAACAACTTCTGCTCCTACTGCGTCGTGCCGTATGTCAGGGGGAGAGAACGCAGCCGCACCCGCGAAGACGTCCTCCGGGAGCTTGAAGAAGCAGTAAAAGCCGGAGCGCGGGATGTTACCCTTCTGGGGCAGAACGTAAACAGCTACGGCCGCGGACTTTATGACGACTACGGTTTTGCCGATCTGCTGCGCGACGCGGCGAAAATAGAGGGGGATTTCAAGCTGCGCTTCATGACGAGCCACCCGAAGGACCTTACCCCCGCCCTGATAACCGAATTAGGTACCAACCCGAAAATCGCGCGGGCGCTGCATCTGCCGCTGCAGTCGGGCTGCGACAGGATACTCGCGCTCATGAACCGCGGGTATACGAGGGATGCTTACCTTTCCCTCGTAAAGGCGGTAAGAGAGGCAGTTCCGGATATCGCGCTGACCACCGATATCATAGTCGGCTTCCCGGGCGAGACCGAAGAAGATTTCAACGAGACGCTCGATATAATGCGGCTTGTGCGGTATGACAACATATACAGCTTCATTTACAGCAAGAGGCGCGGGACAAAGGCGGCGGATATGCCTCAGCTTCCATATTCCGTAAAAAGCGAGAGATATACCCGTCTGACCGACCTTCAGGCCGAGATAGAGCTTGAATTCAATCGCGGCTTTGAAGGAAAGATACTTGAAGTGCTTGTCGAAGGGGTGTCAAAAACCGACGACACCCGTCTGACCGGCAGGACGGACAGGGGTAAAGCGGTGCACTTCGAGGGACCCGGCTCAATTATCGGAAGCACGGCTCATGTCCGGATCGTCCGAAGCGAAACCTACGCATTATACGGGGAGCTCATCCCCGCAGATCAAAGTAATTAATATATAAAAATATATTATTAAAAACACATATGCGCCGAAGGCGCGGAAAGGCTTAAACAATATGGATATCATGACAATGGCGGCGGAGCTCGGAAAGCTGATAAAGCAGGATCCCCGCGTTGCGGCTTATGAAGCCGCCGACAAGAAGTTCGACGAAGACAGAGAGCTGCAGCAGCTCGTGGCAGAATACAACACCATGCGCGCCGCGATAGCCGAAGAGCAGGACAAGGATCAGCCAGACGAAGACCTTATGAACACGATCTACGACCGCACTGAGGAAATCTATCAGCGGATTATGGACAATCCGACTTACACCGAATACGCCGACGCAAAGGCGGCTCTTGATGAGCTGATGAGCGAAGTAAACGGAGAGATTACCTTCCAGATTACCGGCGAGCGTCCCTGCGCCCACGACTGCTCCGCCTGCGGCGGATGCCACTGATCGGCTTTTAATCAAATAAATATGCCTTCCGGCAGAACTGTCTTGCCTGTCGGAGGGCTTATATGTGTTAATTAACGCGCAATTTCACTGTTTTGAGGTTTTTTCTATGGCCGTTACACCGATGATGCAGCAATATCTCGATACAAAGGCGGATTATAAAGACTCTGTTTTGATGTTCCGGGTCGGCGACTTTTTCGAGATGTTTTACGACGACGCAAAGCTGGTCTCCGCAGAGCTTGATCTGACGCTGACCGGCAAAGACTGCGGCGAACCCGAACGCGCACCGATGTGCGGCGTTCCCTATCACGCCGCCGACACCTATATCAACCGTCTGGTGGATAAGGGTTACAAGGTCGTCGTCTGCGATCAGGTAGAAGACCCGGCGCTTGCCAAAGGGCTTGTAAAGCGGGAAGTCACGCGGATTGTTACCCCCGGAACAGTGACCGATCCTGACGCCATGACCGGCGGCAAGAACAACTACCTCGCCGCGCTTTCGACCGACGGAGACGAGTCTGCCGCCGCATTTATCGACATATCGACCGGAGACATTTCGGCGATAAGCTTCACCGGCATGAGCCGCCCCGACAGCCGGACGAGACTGATAAACGAGATCGACACCTACAAGCCCGCCGAAGTGCTGCTTGATTTCACTGCGGAAGACGAGCCGGAGGTGGCAAAATACCTCAAAAACCGGCTCGGCGCGCTTGTCTGGGAGGGTGAACACATCCGCTTTGAACTTACAAAGTCATACGAAGCGGTTACAGCCGTCTTTAAAGACCAGATTGACGAAAACCAGAAAAAGGACGCTGCGCTTATCTGCTCGATCGGCGCACTGCTCGACTATATCCGCGACACCCAGAAGCTGGATGTTTCTTATTTAAAGAATCTCAATATCTATTCGGACGGCCGCTTCATGCAGATCGACGCCTCCACCCGGCGGAATCTTGAGCTGACCGAAACGATGCGCACCCGGGAGAAGAAGGGCACGCTGCTCTGGGTGCTTGACCGCACCTCTACGTCGATGGGCGCACGGCTGCTGCGCAAGTGGGTGGAAATGCCGCTTACGAATGTAAACGAGATCAATCTCCGCCAGTCGGCGGTCGACGAGCTTTATTCTTCCGCCGTAATGCGGTCGGAGGTTGCGGCGGAGCTGAAATCGGTCCCGGACATCGAGCGGGTGATGTCAAAAGTCGTTTACGGCTCTGCTGCCGGCAGAGACTTGAGAGCCGTTGCCGCGGCTGCGGCGGCGATACCGAAGCTGCGCGGGCTTATCTCCGGCTGCAGCTCCCGGGAGCTTCGGAGGATTTACGAGGAGCTTGACGAACTTACCGACATATACGAGCTTATCGACCGGGCGATAGTCGAGGAGCCGCCTTTTCTTTTGCGGGAAGGCGGGGTTATAAAACCCGGCTTCAATCAAGACCTCGACACCCTTCGCGACATCCGCACCGGCGGCAAAGACCTGATGGCCGGGATTGAAGAGCGGGAGCGGGAACGCACCGGAATACCCAAGCTCAAGGTCGGATACAACCGTGTATTCGGGTATTATATCGAGATATCGAAATCCTACGCCGACAAAGCACCCGAAGATTACATCCGCAAGCAGACGCTCGTCGGCTCGGAAAGATACATAACCCGGGAGCTGAAAGACGCCGAAAACACCGTCCTAACCGCCTCCGAGAAGATAGCCGCACTGGAATATGAAGTCTTCTGCTCGGTTCGCGAAAGAGTTGCTGCCGAAGTGAAAAGGGTTCAGAGATCGGCGATGCTGCTTGCATTGCTTGACGTATACTGCTCTCTTGCCGCCGCTGCCGCGGAGAATAATTATGCAAAGCCTTATGTTACATATGAGGAACGGATTTCGATAAAAGACGGCCGGCATCCGGTGGTGGAAAAGTTCGTTTCCGACAGCTATTTTGTCCCCAACGACACAGAGCTTGACACCGGCCACAACCGCCTGCTTCTCATAACCGGTCCGAACATGGCGGGAAAATCGACCTATATGCGCCAGGTCGCGCTTATAACGATCATGGCGCAGATCGGCTCATTCGTTCCGGCTGCGGACGCCGAAATCGGTATCGCCGACAAGATTTTTACCCGCGTAGGAGCGTCGGATGACCTCGCCGCCGGGCAGTCGACTTTCATGCTCGAGATGACCGAGGTTGCGAATATCCTCCGGAACGCAACAAAGCGTTCGCTTATCATCTATGACGAAATCGGCCGCGGCACCTCGACTTACGACGGTATGGCGCTCGCCCGCGCCGTCGCCGAATACACTCTCGGCCGCAGTCTCGGCGCGCGGACGCTGTTTGCGACGCATTATCATGTGCTGACCCGGCTGGAGGACGATTTTGAAGGCGCCGTAAACTATAACATCGCCGCAAGAAAAAAGGGAGACGAGATTATCTTCCTGCGCAAGATAGTACGGGGCGCATCCTACGACAGCTACGGAATCGAAGTCGCAAAACTCGCCGGAGTTCCGGCGGAAGTTATAAAACGGGCAAGGGCGGTGCTCGCCGAACTTGAAAACGGAGAAACCCCGAAAGCTCCCGCTTCCGCCAAAAAGAAGCCGGAAACCGAAGGCACGCTGAGCTTTGAAGACATTCTGGCGCGGCAGACAGTCGAAAAACTGCGGCTTACCGATATCAACACGATAAGCCCGATCGAGGCGATGAACCTGCTGTTTGAACTGAAAAACGAGGTATCAAAGGCGGGCGGAAAATGATTTTATGTGCGATTTATCGCGGTTTTTGAATTATGTCCCATATTATTGTATTAGATAATTACGTCGCCAATCTTATCGCTGCCGGAGAGGTGGTCGACCGCCCCGCATCCGCGTTAAAGGAAATGCTGGAAAACAGCATCGACGCCGGTGCAGCGGCAATTACCGCCGAGATCAAAAACGGTGGAACCACCTTCATGCGGATAACCGACAACGGCTCCGGGATCGAAAGCGCGGACCTGCCGCTTGCGATCAAGCGCCATGCGACATCAAAGATAAGAACCGAGGCAGATCTCAACTCGATCGATACATTGGGTTTCAGGGGTGAAGCGCTTGCCGCGATAGCTTCGGTTTCGAAGCTGCGGATAATGTCGAAGGTCAGGGAAAACAAATTCGGCGCACAGCTGACCGTCGACAACGGCGAGATAATATCCGTCGACACGATAGGCTGCCCGGACGGCACCACAATTATCTGCGAGGAGCTTTTCGCCGCCGTGCCGGCGCGCCGCAAGTTTCTCAAAAGCGATCGAGCGGAGACTGCCGCCGCCGCTGCCGTCGTTGAAAAGATAGCGCTGTCGCATCCGGAGGTTTCGATAAAATTCATCACCGACGGCACACTGAGGTTCCAGACAGCGGGCTACGGTAAGCTTTACGACGCAATATACGCCGTGCTCGGGCGGGATTTTGCAAAGAAGCTTATCCCGGTCGATTATACGACTTCGGGCATAACCGTCAGCGGATTCGTCGGAGATCCTTCAAACAGCAGGAACAACCGGAATCTGGAAAACTTTTTTATCAACGGCAGATACGTCAAATGCCGCACCGCCGCGGCAGCGCTTGAAAATGCTTTCGATACCTATATCCCGCATGAGCGCTTCCCTTCCTGTGTGCTGATGATCAGCCTGATGCCGGCGTTTGTAGACGTGAATGTCCATCCCGCGAAGCTGGAAGTCAAGTTTTCTGACGACAGGGCTGTATTCGACGCGGTTTTCTGTGCCGTGAAGAACGCTTTGATCCGGGATATCGAACGGCCGGAGATGAAATTTGCCGCGACTACAAAAACGGCGGACGATGTGCGGATGAGGAACGCTTTTGTTCCGGTTTACGACCGATTGAACGAGACCGACGGCGACCCGAAGCCGACCGAGAAGATAAGCCTCGAAGAGCTTGAAGGGGTGTTCTCCGGCAAAGCGGCGGAAACTGCCGCCGCTCCTCCCCCCGACGCGATTAAATCGGAGATAAAGACGGATGAATACAAGTCGGTCACGATAAGCTCCCGCGATTCGGAGCGGCTTGCCGCACCCGCTGAACGGCAGCTTGATTTTCTTTCCGGCAGCGAGAATATAATCACCTCGGCTTCGATTCCGCACGCCGATTTAAAATCTTCCGCAAAGATATCTTATGCGCCGGAACAGCTGCGGCCTGCGCCGTCAGAACCGATAAAGGCCGAAGAATCCCCCCCGGCTAAGCCTCCGTTTTACCGGATTTTGGGGACGGCTTTCAACTGCTATATATTTGTCGAACTTTCCGACAGAGTTTTGGTCGTCGATCAGCACGCGGCGCATGAGCGGATAATTTTCGAGACGATGAGAGAAAATATGCGTTCGGCGGATCCGCCGTCGCAGATAATGCTGCTGCCGATTCCGGTGCCGCTTACGACGGAAGAAGCCGCCGCGCTTGAAGCGAACCGGGATGAAATAATGTCGGTCGGCTTTTCCTGGGAAATCGATACGGCTGCCCGATGCGCCGAGATGCTGAGCTATCCCGCACAGCTTGATAGCGACGCCGCGGCGGATATGCTTGCATCTCTTGCCGCAGATATGCACGGAGCGACGGGAAATACCGACACCGCGAGGGCAGAGTATTTTGAGAAGGCGCTCTTTCAGGCGTCCTGCAAAGCGGCAGTAAAAGGCGGACGCGATTATGACGAACGGGAGCTTTCGGCAATAGTCGAGCGGCTGCTCTGCGACCCGAAGATAAAAGTCTGCCCGCACGGCCGTCCGGTCAGCTATGAAATGACCCGCCGGGCAATGGATCGGCAGTTCGGTCGCATCTGATTTATTAATCATTTTTTATCCGGGGTATTGTAAACAGCACCGTTTTGTGTTATAATGGATTCGGTTCCAAAAGCCATATAATTCAAATATAATAAAATCGGAGGAATTACCATGAAAGAAAAAAAGAAAATCAGGATAGGCGTCATCGGCGGCTATCGCGGCAGCTCGATGATAGACTACTGCCGTCATGCAAGCGACGCCGAACTGGTCGCAATCTGCGACAAAAATCCGGAGGTGCTCGACAACCAGAGGAAAGCCCTCGAAGGTCTCGACATCGCCTATTATGAATCCTTCTATGACTTCATCCGCCATGACGGCATGGACGCCGTCGTGCTTGCAAACTACGCCAATGAACACGCACCTTTCGCCGTTAAGGCGATGAATCAGGGACTGCATGTCTTTTCCGAGGTTCTGCCGGTACAGACGATGAAGGAAGCGGTTGAACTCATCGAGACTATTGAGTCAACCGGGCTTGTCTATGCCTACGGCGAAAACTACTGCTATATGCAGGCTCCGATGGAAATGCGCCGGCTTTACCGCGAAGGGCTGATCGGCGAATTTGAATACGGCGAGGGCGAATACATCCACAACTGCGGACCCATCTGGCATTCTATCACCTACGGCGAGCCGGATCACTGGCGCAACAATATGTATTCCACCTTCTACTGCACCCATTCGCTCGGACCGATAATACACATCACGGGTCTCCGCCCGGTAAGCGTTATCGGATTTGAAGGTTCCATGTCCGACCGCAGGTACAGCATGGGCGCGAAAACCGGACTTTTCGGCATCGAGATGGTCACCCTCGAAAACGGCGGAATCGTCAAGAGCATCCACGGCGGTCTTTATAAGAATTCCATCTGGTACACCGTTTACGGCTCCAAAGGCAGAATGGAATGCGCGCGAGAAGACGCCAACGCAGGCCATGTCGACCGCCTTTACGTAAACTACGACGATGTCGAGGAAGCATACTGGACCGAAGGCAACAGCCATTTCCTGGATTATGTCCCGTCACAGCGGCTCAAGGAAAGCAGCGCGACATTCGGCCACGGCGGCTCCGACTTCTATTCGATGTATAACTTTGTAAAAAAGATCAACGGAGACGAAGACGCCGACACCATCGACATCTATGAAGCGCTCGATATGTTCCTGCCGGGGCATTTTGCCTACCGCTCGATACTTGACGGCGGAAAATCCAAGCTGATCCCCGATCTGCGCGACAAGTCGATAAGAGACCTCTGGAGAAACGACACCGCCTGCACCGTCCCCTCTGTCGCCGGAGACATGCTGCTTCCGACCTCGGCAAAAGGCACTCCGGAAATACCGGCTTCCGTTTACGAAGAAGTAGCCCGCCGCTGGGAGAAAGAAAAGGAAGCAAGTAAGCGCGGATAAGCATCGGCGCCGAAAAATCGTAACATAGCTTAAATTAAACAAATTCACCGCCGGGACAGGCTTTGCGTCTGCCGCGGCGGTGTCTGATTTTAGATTTATTCTGCGGAAATTCGTTTTCCCTTTATTTTCCCTCTTTCTCGGAGGATTTGTCTTCATATTCGCCGCCCTCGGCGTTCTCATCTTCAGGGGTGATGCCGTCCGGGATGGTTCCGTCGGGATTCAGCCGGTTTTCTGCGGAGGGGTCGACAGCCGGGCTTATGACTCCGGACTTTTTCATATAATATACGATGACTGCGGCTGCTGCCGTGAATATAAACAAAATAGCGGCGACCAATATAACGGTGTTTGTCATTTCAATATCCTTTCTTCAAGCTTAATCATCCAGCCCTTCGCCGTCGACGGCGAAGCTGAAAGCCGCGGCTCTCATGCTCAGCTCGCGAAACAATTCGATTATCATAATCCCGTATTCGCCCAAGTTTTGATACAGCTTATCGGCGGATGTGAGGATAACATGCGTATGGCTGTTGAATCCGGCGAGGCAGTCGGCGAGTGCGTCGAGGCTGCCGCCGTAATATTCGGGCAATTGGAGGGTGCGCCTGAGATATTCGTGTGCTGCGGCTTTGTCGGTCATGGCGGCGCCGTCAAGAATGAAGATACGCATCAGTTTTCCTCCCCGTAAAGCAACTTGAAGCTTTCGTAATGGTCGTCGGTGTAATAGATAAGCCCGTCGTTTGAAAATACAATGCGCTTGGCGCCGCGGCTGCTCTGACCGTTCGTGTCGATATCGCATTCGATGTATTCCCTGCCGCTTTTCTTGGGTAGCAGCCCTTCGCGGTTCATAAATCTGTCGCCGCCTATCGCGCAGCCGGGAGCGTATTCTTCGACCGAGCCGCCCTCCCAGCCGAGGGCTCTCGCTTCGTCTTTTGTGATGAAGTTATCCGGAAGATGTTTGTATTGTATCAGGTAATCCCGGACATCCTCCATCGAATAATAGCTTCCGCGCTCGTCAAGACCTGCATCGCCCGGCATATCGCCCGTCGGCGGCTGAACCGCTTCAGAAACCGGCGATGCTGCGGCAGTACCGTCAGATTCATTCGACAGATAACCGTAAAGCTCCGAAAGAGCGCCGGAGCCGCATCCCGCGGCGTATGTTATCAGCAGCAGCGCCGCAATGAGAAACAGCGCCGATCTGACAATAAATCTCTTTTTCATATATCCGCCTTAAATAATAAAATCATCTGTTTTATAATTATACTTCAAGATAATTTCCCCGGTGTTATGTTTTTTTGAATAAACCGATTTTGCCGATGAGTTTCGTAGATGTTCTGTATATTATACACAACTGACACGAGCGTGATTTGGCGTTTTTGTCTATTGAAAAAAGCGCAAAGTAACTGTATAATATAATCA
>JAAZGC010000074.1 GCA_012511425.1 Clostridiales bacterium
AAAAGGAGGAAGGGGATATTCCGGCGATAGACTTCAATGTGGACGCCATTTCATCAAGGTACAATAAAATCTATCAGCTTGTCGTCGATAACGCCGCCAACTACTCCAAATCCGACCACGAAATGTCCTTCAAAGTCTTCAACCAGGGACGCGCCTATTTTTGCGACATAACTTTCCAGAAGGTGGAGATGTTCCTGCGCGACATGGAAGATGATTACGGAGTCCTGCCGCTGCCCAAATACGACGAGGCGCAGCAGCGGTATCAGACTAACGTTTCCGGCGCCGGAACAATGGTGGTTCTGCCGGTAAGCGTCTCCGATATCGATGTCGTAGGCAGACTTATCGACGCATATGCGGCTATCGCATATGACGACATTACTCCGTCTTTGTTCGATGTAATCGCCTCTGTCAAGAATACCAGAGACGAGGAGTCTTCAAAGATGGTTCAGCTGGTAATCAGAAACCGAGTCTTTGATCCGGTCCGCATGTATTATATCGCCGGCCATAACTCGGTCGACGATCTGCTTGCAAAATCCTCGCCTGATATAGCCTCGACCCTTGCAAAACATCAGGACAAAGCAGTAGCGGAGCTACAGAAAATCGTAGACTCCGTGACCGCGAATAACTGACCTCAGCTAAAAACAGAAATATCCGGTAAGTTCATCTCCCCAAAAGACTGAAATCCTTACCGATTCGTAAAAACTCAAAAACATCTTGCATAGCGGACATATTTGTGGTATAATAATATGTCCGCATTTTTGTTCCCGTAGCTCAGATGGATAGAGCGACCGCCTCCTAAGCGGTAGGTCGACGGTTCGAATCCGCCCGGGAACGCCATTCTTCGGATTGGTGCGGTTTGCACACAGAGCAAGCCGCTTTTTTGATTATAACAGAGCAGGACAAAAGTCCGATAAATAAAAAAATGTTTTCTTCATTCAGAAACTATCTGATTACTTTCATAATATCGCTTGTGATATTCGGTCTGATCGGATATTTTGCCGTAAGCTTCGGTCTGCGAAGCTTTGTCCCGGATACGATAAGCGGAAACAACGGTTATATCGAAACGGGGGTTGATCCCTCCGCCGAAACCACTTCATCCGCCGAAAAGCCGGATTTCAGCGCGATAAACGGCGAAAGCTTTACGATGATTCTTATAGGCACCGACTACCGCCCTGCCGTCATGAACGATTATGACATCACCTCTTTCACCGACGGCTTCCCGGATCCGAAGCGCACGATTCAGGCCGACACCATAATCATAGTCAGACTCGACAAAGAAAAAGGCGAGTGCATGATATCCGCCATACCGTCCAATATGTCTGTAATGGTCGACGGAGTCAACACTCAGCTCCGCGAGCTGTATTCGGAAAAGAACCTGCAGTTTTTGATTGATAAAGTCAGTTCCGTCACCGGGCTGAAATTCGATTACTACGCCTGCATCCATATCCAGGACTTCATCAATATAATTGATAAACTGGGCGGCTTCACCTTCGACGTCCCGGTCGATATGAACTATACCGACCATAAAGAAGGTCTGACTATCAGCATCAGAAAAGGCACACAGTGGCTCGACGGAGCAACGGTCGCAAAGATGCTCAGATACCGCGGATACAGCGACGGCAATATATCAAGAATGAATCTCGCGGTTAATTTCCTCAAATCGGTGCTTAATTACCTTACCGAACCGCAGTTCATGAGCCGCGCACCCGAGCTGTATAAAGGCGTTATCGATTACACAAAGACCAACCTGTGGGT
>JAAZGC010000075.1 GCA_012511425.1 Clostridiales bacterium
CCGTATCAGCGCTCGGAGGCTGAGCTGCCTCAACGACATCCGCTGTCCCGGATTTATCGGGTTCATCGTCTCCTGAAGGGATTACCGTATCAGATTCTTCTTGTTTTTCGAGCGGAACTTCCGGCTCGTCATCCGGTTTTGTTTCATCAATAACCGAAGTTTCCCTATACTGTAGTGTTTCTTCGATATTATGCAGAATCTCGGTGTCAACCGTCGGTTAGGTTTCTTCTTCGAAAGGAACGGTGGCTTCGCAAACGAACGCGTTTTCGACGAAGTCCTCTTCGGGCGGCGATACGATATCTTCTTCCGGGGGAAAACCGTTTAGCCGATCCGTTTCCGGAATTTCGAAAGCCCCTATGTTTCCGTATTTATTTTCATCGCTTGTAACGATGGATATCTCCGGTACAATCGGCTCTTTTTCAGTTAAATCGGTGTTTTCTTCGGAAACGGTTTCGGCGTTTTCGGGTTCGGGCGGAATTTCATCCTGCTGCGTATAAGCATGGATTTCTTCCGTTTCGGTGCTTTCCGGTTCGCTGTCTTCCGGAAAATCCGAAATTGCTGTTTCTTTTATATTATCGCTCTCGTCTTTGACGATGTCCGACTTGATGTCATCTTCGCCTTGTATCTGACCGCTTTCGGCGGTTTTTTTATTTTCCTTTCCCGGAGAGGATTGAAAATAATTGCTGCCTACAGTCTTTTTTGCCGGGTCTGGCATAGATATATACCTCCTGATGAGGGAACGGGGTAACAGAAAAAACTACTAAAATCGCCCCTGTTTTGGCAGGGGCAATTTGAAATATCCGACTGATTATCTCTTTGAGAACTGGGAAGCGCGTCTTGCGGCTTTGAGACCGTATTTCTTTCTTTCCTTCATTCTCGGGTCACGAGTCAGGAATCCTGCCTTTTTGAGAGCAGGTTTAAATTCGGGGTTTGCCTGAACGAGCGCTCTTGCAACACCGTGACGGATTGCGCCGGCCTGACCGGAGAAACCGCCGCCGACGACTTTGGAAACAATGTCAAACTTACCGACGGTATCGGTGGTGTTGAACGGCTGATTCACGATATACTTGAGAGTATCAAGTCCGAAATAATCGTCTATATCACGACCGTTGATGCGGACGGAGCCGCTGCCGGGGTAAATGCGAACACGGGCGACAGACTTCTTTCTTCTTCCGGTTCCATAGAAATAGGGTTTCGCGCTTACATAAGATTCGTTCATTGTCTAATATCCTTTCCTATGATTCAGAATTCAAGTATTTCCGGTTTCTGAGCCTGCTGCTTGTGCTCATTTCCGCGGTAAACTTTAAGACGGGTTACACATGCGGCGCCGATGGAGTTTTTCGGAAGCATTCCTTTGACCGCTTTGGTCATGGCGAATTCCGGATTCTTTTCCATAAGCTGCTTATAGTTAACGGCTTTAAGGCCGCCGACATAGCCGGTATGACGGTAGTAAAACTTATTTTCCAGCTTCTTGCCGGTAAGTACTGCCTTATCTGCATTGACGATTATGACAAATTCACCGCAGTCAGCATTCGGGGTGAATTCCGGACGGTGCTTGCCGCGGAGAATTGTTGCGGCGGCTGCGGCAGTTTTGCCTAGCGGTTTTCCCGCTGCGTCAAGGATATACCATTTTCTTTCAAGCTTGTCTTTATTAGCTGCGAAAGTGGGCATTTTGATTTCCTCCAAAGAATGTTACGTATATTATGCTCGGCTGCATTGATATATAAATCAAAAGACAGCCTTTTTCAAGACTGTCTGATATTATACCACAAGCAGCGGTAAATGTCAAGGGAATTTTGAAATATTTTCCGATTATTCGGGTTTTGCTCCTCAATAGGTCGTTTTTGCTCGCTTTTCTTCGTTTTTTTGCGATTAAAGCTCGTTGTTCTCCGCTTTTCTTGCTATCATGCGGTTGATATCCTGAACGATACCGTCGGTTGTTGCGTCGTTTTTGACCGGAAAGCTGATATCGATACCGGATTTTGTTTTAATATGCATAACCGTGAAAATGATTTTTGTCGGTTCTTTTTCGCCGGAAAGCAAAAACGAGGTTGACTTTTCTTCAATCGAGACTTCCTGCAGATCTTCGTAATATATGTCATCGAGCGTTTCGGTATAAGTGTTGTCGATGATCGAGAATATGTTGCGGTATATCAGCAGCCGCTGTTCACGGTTTTCGGTTGCGAAAAGGATGGAGGTGTAGCTGACTCTCGAACTGCGAACGGTTTTGTCGTTTCCGCGCTTGGCTTTTACTCCTTCGGTCGATGAAAAATCATATGAATAGAAACTGTATTTGGAGATTTCACGCGGATGCTTTTTCATTTCTTCCATTTTGCGTTCCATTTTGTCGGGCATCTTTGCGACTTCTTCTCTGACGGAACGCTTAATTTCGCTGTCCTTTGTGCGTCGGCCGCTGTCAAAAACCGCAATTACAAAACCGCCAAGGAAAAGCATGATTCCCATGGATAGAAAGAACATATTATCGAGAGCAAAGTTTAAAATGATAAATATAGCACCTGCTGCAAGCAGGGGAACATAGATGTAACTTAAAAGTCGGCTGGTAAGGTCAAAATATGAATTGTTTGCTTTGTAATCCAAAACATCATATCCTTTCTGATTTATAAAAAACCTATAATTAATTATAATACACGTAGAGTTAATATTACAATGATATTTTGATAATTATTGATGAACCTGCCTCATTTTCGCTTTTTAAGTCAAAGTTAACAGAATAGTGCAATATAATGTTTGAATAAATTCCGGTATTATGGTAAAATTCCAATAACAAACTGTGAGGTGACATATCCATGAATAAAGCCGAAAACCTCTGCGGCTGTATCTTCAATATACAGCATTTTTCGATCCACGACGGTCCGGGTATCAGAACTACCGTATTTTTCAAGGGCTGCCCTTTAAACTGTGTCTGGTGTCACAATCCGGAAAGCAGATCGGGTGTTCCGGTTCTGTTTTTTACCGAAAATCGCTGCACTTTCTGTTCCCGCTGCGTTAAAGCCTGTCCCGGCGAGTGTCATGAAATAGCCGAGCAGGACGGAATATTAAGCCACAAGATCGACCGTTCCGCCTGTAAAAAATGCGGGAGCTGCTGTACTGCCTGCTTTAACGGTGCGCTTGAGATTTCCGGAAAGTTTTATGACCCGGAATCGGTTATCGCAGAGGTGATGAAAGACAAGGTTTTTTACGAAACATCCGACGGCGGCGTGACTTTTTCCGGCGGAGAGCCGTTTTTCCAGCCGGAATTTCTGCTGCGTCTCTTAAAACTATCAAAAGCTGAGGGGCTTCATACCGCTATTGAAACTTGCGGGTTTACGAAATGGGAATATATGGAGGAAGCAGCTGCTTATACCGATCTCTTTCTCTTTGATTACAAGATTTCCGACCCGGAACTGCATAAAAAGTATACCGGCGCAGATAATCGGCTTATACTGAAAAACCTTGACGCTCTCGATTCTCTTGGCGCCGATATCATACTCCGCTGTCCTTTGATACCCGGCATAAACACCGATAAAGATCATCTTGAATCGATAGCGGAAATTGCAAACCGGTACAGAAACATACGTGAAATAAATCTCGAACCGTATCATCCGCTCGGAATATCAAAATCGCGCGGGATCGGGGTTGATGTTAAATACGCAAACGAGAAATTTCTTGATAACACCGAAGCAAAATCCTGTCTTGAGTATATTTTATCACTCACGGAAAAGAAAACAATAATAATGTAAAAAAGGCGGGTTAAAGCCGCCTCTAATAGCATTATTTATGGAAAAGCCGATTGCCGCCGTAAACCGGTTCGCAGGTTAGGTTCATGCCGAGCTTATGGAACAGCTCCTCGTCTACTGATGAAAGTATAACGGTTGAATGAGCCTCGCAGCATTTAAGCCCTTCGAGCGCATCAAGCGCTTTTCTTACCTTCGGATCGGAGACTGCGCATATCGACAGGGCTATCAGCACCTCATCGCAGTGCAGCAGAGGATTCCTGTCCTTGAAGTATTCCGTTTTCATCTTCTGTATCGGTTCGATTATTTCAGGGCCGATAAGATGATATGAATCTTCAATGCCGGCGAGATCCTTTATTGCGTTTATTATCGCCGCCGACGCTGCTCCAAGCAGCGCAGAGGTTTTTCCGGTAACAATCCTGCCGTCCGGAAGTTCTATCGCGCAGGCGGGCTGATTTTCAGTCTCATATGACTTTTGAAGCGCCGCTTCAACAACCGGTCTGCTGTCCGGAGAAACATGAGCCTGCTTCATCAGAAGCTCCAGTTTTCTTACCGTTTCATCGCTGATGCGGCCTTTGCGTCTTTCCACCAGCGCATTCAGGTACCGTCGCACAATTTCGTCAAGAGCTGCGCGGGAAATAAGAGCATCGTTTTCTATGCAGTAGCCGGCCATGTTGACCCCCATATCGGTTGGACTGTGATACGGACTTTTGCCGACACCGTATATTTTTTCAAAGGTGGCGTTCAATACGGGAAAAATCTCGACATCACGATTGTAATTGACAGTTGTTTTTCCGTATTTATCGAGGTGGTAGGGGTCTATCATATTTACATCGTCAAGATCTGCCGTTGCCGCCTCATATGCTAAGTTTACCGGATGCTTCAGCGGGAGGTTCCATATGGGAAATGTTTCGAATTTCGCATATCCTGCGTTTACTCCCCTTTTGTTTTCATGATATAGCTGAGACAGGCAGGCAGCTATCTTGCCCGAACCGGGTCCCGGGGCGGTAACTACAACCAAGGATCGCGTCGTTTCTACGAAGTCGTTTTTCCCGTAGCCCTCTTCCGACACTATCTTTGCGACATTATAAGGATAACCCTCAATGGGATAGTGAAGATAGACTTTCATCCCGAAGTCTTCGAGCTGCTTTTTGAAAGCCTCGGCTACCGGCTGGTTCCTGTATTGGGTTATAACAACGGAATTTACATAGAGATTAAGCGCGCGGAAAGCGTCGATGAGCCGCAGCACCTCGGTAGGATAGGAAATACCGATATCGCCGCGCAGCTTTCCGCTGCCGATATCATCGGAGTTTATGGCTATTACGATTTCTACATCTTTCTGAAGCCGGCAGAGCATCCGTATCTTGCTGTCAGGAAGAAATCCCGGGAGCACCCTCGAGGCGTGATAATCGTCAAACAGCTTACCGCCGAATTCGACATAGAGCTTGCCGCCGAATTGGTCAATCCTCTCTTTTATCATCTCGGATTGAAGCGAAATATACTTATCGAGGTCGAAACCGCTTCTGATCATATAAAACACTCCATATTTCAATTTATCCTTATTATTTTACCACATTTTCGTTTCAATATCAAGACCGGCGGCAAAATATGAACACGGATTTATATCGCCGCAAGAGTAATATCATAAAATATGTATCTGTTCAAAAACACCGACTCAAACAAACGCTATTACACTTACGATTTTTATCTGCGAAGGATTTTCGGAAAAAAGGGAGTCCGTATCTCGCTTGACGCCGGTATGGGGTGTCCGAACCGGGACGGCAGCTGCGGATACGGCGGGTGCATTTTTTGCTCATACAGAGGAAGCCACGATCCTGAACCGTTTGAAATCCAATACACCCGACAGATCGAATCGCAGAAAAACAAATGGAAGCATGAATCGGTCTATATTCCTTATCTTCAGACCGGGTCCAATACATACTGCAGCCATGAAGAGCTGAAAGGATTATGTTCGCGGGCACTCTCGCTCCCCGGCGCCGCAGGACTGATAGTTGCGACAAGGGCAGATTGTCTCGACCGCGAAAAGGCAGAATATCTCAGGCAGCTTTCAAAAGAACATTTTTTATCTGTTGAGCTCGGAATGCAGACTGTGCATGAAGATACCATAAAACTGATAGGGCGTGGGTACACTCACGAAAGATTTCTTGAAGGTTATCGGCTGCTTGACGGACTTAATGTTTTTCTACATATTATAGACGGGCTTCCCGGCGAAAATGAGAAGATGATGCTCGAGACTATTCGTCAGACAGCGCTGCTGAAACCGACCGGAGTCAAGATACATCTGCTGCATGTTTTGAAAAACACTCCTCTGGAACGGCTTTATTCGGACGGAAAACTTAATGTGCTCAGTCTCGACGATTATACCGATATCGTTATAAAACAGCTGCGGATGCTTCCGCCGGATACCGTTATTGCGAGGATAACCGGAGACGGGCTGCCCGATGAGCTGATTTCTCCGCTCTGGAGCCTGAAAAAGTTCAATGTTATCAACCAAATCGACATAAAAATGGCAAAATATGACTTATGGCAGGGAGATTTATTCCCGGGAGATGACTGATACCTATTATTTTGTGCAACATTCACAATTCCCGGCTTCCTTATTTGTATCGATGTGGAGATAAAAAAATAGAGATTATACTTGCATTTATCGTTGAAAAAGTGTATAATATATAGTATGGTTCCCGTAAAAGGGTTTACATTGTAATAAATTAAAATATAAGGAGTTCTCCAATGGCAAAATACACAACCGACAAGATCCGCAATATTGCTCTCATGGGTCACAGCGGCTCCGGTAAAACTTCATTTGCTGAAGCCGCGCTTTACATTACAAAGGGCACCGACCGTCTCGGCAATCCGGCCGACGGCAACACCGTCTGCGATTACGATCCTGAAGAAATCAAAAGAAATATCACCATTTCGGCTTCAATTGCTCCCGTATTTTATGAAGACTGCAAGATTAACTTTATCGACACTCCCGGTTACCTTGATTTCGCCGGTGAAGTTCTCCAGGCAGTCCGCGTTGCTGACGCTGCGCTTATCGTCGTCGACGGAAAAGCCGGAATCGAAGTCGGAACTCAGCTTGCCTGGGATAAGGCAACCGATGCCGGTATCCCCAGAGCTTTCCTTATCAATAAAATAGACGATCAGGACGCCAATTTCGATAAAGTTGTCGAATCGCTCCGCGAGACATTCGGTCACACTGTAGCTCCGGTTCTGGTTCCGGTTCCGGACAAATCCGCCTATATCAACGTCGTTACCAATAAACTCGTAACCTTTGACAAAAGCGGCAAGGAAACCGAAGCTGAGATTCCGGCGCAGTTTGCCGAGCTTGCCGATGAATATCGCAAGAAGCTTGATGAAGCTATAGCGGAAACCTCCGACGAGCTTATGGAAAAGTTCTTCGCCGAAGAGCCTTTCACCGAAGAAGAAACCGTTCAGGCCGTTCGTGACGGCACCATTTCCGGTTCTATAAGCCCCGTATTGGCTGCTTCTTCTACAAAACTCAGCGGTGTGGCTCAGGTCCTCGACATAATTCTCTCTTCTTATCCGTCTTTTGCTTCCGGGAACGAGAGTGTCAAAACCGACGGAGATCCGGCAATATTCGTTTTCAAGACCATTGCCGACCCCTTTGTCGGAAAGATGTCTTTCTTCAAGGTAATGGAAGGAACGCTTCCGGGCGCAGTTACCCTTACCAATCTTACCACCGGAGACACGGAGAAATTTGCGCGAATCTATACCATCTGCGGCAAAAAGCAGACCGAAGTCACCGATCTTGCCTGCGGCGATATCGGCATGACCGCAAAGCTTGCGAATACAAGCACAAATGATACTCTTGCAGCCAACGCAGGTCACGAGCCCTTTAAAAAGATCGAATATCCCGAAGCGCTGTACACCATGGCAATCATTCCGACCGCCAAAGGCGACGAGGACAAGATTTCCACCGGTATTTCTCACCTTATCGAAGAAGACTACACGCTGAAGTTCGAGAACGACAAGGAAACCAAGCAGCTTGTTATCTCCGGTCAGGGAGATATTCACCTCGATGTCGTCGTTAACCGCCTGAAGTCCCGCCACGGCACCTCAGTTACTCTTACCCAGCCGAAGATTGCATACCGCGAGACCATTAAGAAGAAAATCCAGGTTCAGGGACGCCACAAGAAACAGTCGGGCGGCCACGGCCAGTACGGAGATGTTCTCATAACCTTCAGCCCCGGAGATCCGGAAACCGAAGGACTTAACTTCACCCAGTCGGTTGTCGGCGGTACCGTTCCGAAGAACTTCTATCCGGCAATCGAAAAGGGACTTCAGGAGGCTATGGTCAAGGGTGTTCTTGCCGGTTATCCGATGATCAGCCTAAATGCCGACCTTTACGACGGTTCTTACCACCCGGTCGACAGCTCTGAAATGTCATTTAAGATCGCTGCGAATCTTGCATACAAAAAACTCGTCGACGCCGGCCCTGCTCTGCTTGAGCCGATCGGAGTAATGAAGGTTCTTATTCCCGACGACAACGTAGGCGATATTATTTCCGACCTCAACAAGCGTCGCGGCCGAGTATTGGGAATGCATGCCTCCGAAAACAAGAAGGGTTATCAGATAGTCGACGCCGAAGCGCCGAAATCCGAAATGTCCGATTACACCATAGCTCTGCGCGCAATTACAGCCGGTCTCGGTTCCTATACCTTCAACATAGTCAGATACGAAGAAGTTCCGGCTCTGATTGCCGAAAAGGTTGTTAAGGAAGCCGAGCTCGATAACGAAGACGAAGACTGATAATATTTCAACATAAATTCGGACGGTTCAAATGAACCGTCCGGTTTTTTATTCGATTTTCTGCATAACCGCGTCGTTTATACCCATTGAATTAAGGCATTTTATACCGAATATCAGGCTTATAATAAAGGTTAATACATCGGCAAGCGGCTGCGACGCGATCATTCCTTTAAGTCCCATTATAAAATTCAGCAGGTATACTATCGGTATAAAGAAAATTCCCTGACGCGCCATGGCGACAACCGAAGCCTCGAACGTTTTGTTAATAGTCTGCAGATACATCGAGGTTATCATGATATATCCATTCAAAACAAAGAGCAGAGACTGAGCTCTCAGCGCCGCTACGCCGATTTCCAGCAATTCCGGATCCGAGCCGCGGAAAACGGCGATTATCTGCGGAGCAAAGGCAAATCCGACAACTGCGCATACAAGACTATATGCCGTTCCGACTTTTACGCTGAACCAGAAGGCTTTTCTTACCCTGCCGTAGAGCTTGGCTCCGAAGTTAAAGCCGCATACCGGCTGAAATCCCTGACCGAAACCTATCAAAGCGGAGTTCGCAAGCATCATAACCCGCGCAGTTATCGAGAAAGCAGCTATTGCCGGATCTCCGTATAATCCGGCGAGCTGGTTCAAGACTATATTTGATACCGAAGTTATTCCCTGCCGAGCAAGAGAAGGAGTTCCGCCGCTTATTATCTGCTTATAATGATTAAGGCGCGGTCGAAAGTTGGCTAATCTGATCGGGATACCGTCACGGCTGCCGCTCAGTCTGATTAATACGATAAAGCTTACAAACTGTGAGATTGCCGTTGCAAGTCCGGCACCTGCAACTCCCATGTCAAATGCAAAAATGAATACCGGGTCGAGAATGATATTAAGTATCGCTCCCGCGGACATTCCTATCATACTCATATGGGCGTTGCCCTGAAGCCTCATCTGGTTGTTCATGACAAAAGAAGTCATTATGAACGGGGTTCCGAGGAGGATATAAAAGAAATAGCCTTGTGCATCCGGGAGGATGGTTTCGGTAGAGCCGAAAAGATACAGAAGCGGGTCCATAAAAATTAGTCCCGTTGACATGAAAAACAAGCCGGCAATAAAGCAGGAAAAGAAACCTGTCGCCGCCATTTTTGCTGCACCGTCGGTATTTTTTGCCCCGAGGGAACGTGAGATGAAGTTCGCAGAACCATGGCCGAAAAAGAAGGCGAATGCCTGGATCAGAGACATATATGAGAAAACCACCCCTACGGCGCCTGCCGCTTGTGTTGACAGCCTTCCGACATACAAGGTGTCTACCATATTATAAATCGAGCTTATCATCATCGAGATCATCGAGGGTAAAGCCATCTTTAAGACCAGCTTTTCCACCGGAGCCGTTGTCATAAGCTGATGTTTTTCTTCCTGTGCCTGCTTGTTCATTTCACTTTTCCTTTGTTTATTTCCTGAATTTAGATTATATCACAAACAGTCGTTCATTTCCACCCTTAACATCGTTCGGGTTTGCTGTTCTTTGTAAATATTCTGTAAAACGACCTTTTTGCCGACTGTTTTGCCTGTCGGATTAGCTATTGACAGAAGTGCTTTTTGCTGTTATAATTTAATTGTAGTTCTAATGTTAAGGAGTTTGTTTCTGATGACTGAAACTATTCTCGGTATTATTTTACCTTTTTTGGGAACCGCTGCCGGCGCCGCTTTCGTTTTCTTTATAAAAAAAGAGCTGAATACTTCAATTCAGCGTGCGCTTCACGGGTTTGCGGCCGGAGTTATGACGGCTGCGGCGATCTGGAGCCTTATAATTCCTGCGCTTGAACAGTCGGCGGATATGGGAAAACTGTCATTTATACCTGCTTTTATCGGAATATGGCTCGGAATTCTCTTCCTCCTTGCGCTTGACCATATAATTCCTCACCTTCACAGCGGGGCAAATACCGAGGAAGGTCCGAAAAGCAATCTTGCAAGAACGACGATGATGGTGCTTGCCGTAACTCTGCACAACATTCCCGAGGGGATTGCGATCGGCGTTGTTTCTGCCGGTCTGCTTAGCGGTTCGGCTCATGTGAGCTTCGAGTCGGTCATAGCGTTATCTTTGGGCATAGCGCTTCATAATGCCCCCGAAGGAACGATCATATCGGTGCTAATGCGCGCGGAAGGAAAGAGCAAGCTTAAGTCATTTTTATACGGGGCGCTTTCCGGAGCGGTTGAGCCTGTATTTGCCGTTCTGACCATCGCCGCATCAAGTCTCATGGTTCCGGCAATGCCTTATCTTTTGAGCTTTGCCGCCGGTGCGATGATATATGTCGTGGTCGAGGAACTGATTCCGGATATGTCGCAGGGCGAACACTCGAACATCGGGGTTATCATGTTTGCGGTCGGGTTTACCGCCATGCTGGCGCTTGATGTCGGGCTCGGTTAAACCAATAATTATAATCATAAATAAGCGCATACGGTAAATCCCGTATGCGTCATTTTATTAAGGCAGGTCGAACTCGCGGTCGATATTTTTTCGTACAAATTCGAGGTTTTCCTCGTTATATTCAAATTCACCGTTGTCAAACATAAGCGCTGCGCCGTATATCAGCGCCCGGACTACATACAGCTTCCTTGTATATGTTTCCTCGGGCATATTGACTTCCCTGCAATATCTGGCGACAAGTTCCTGAGTAAGCTTGCTCATCTCTGCGCGCAGCTTGTTGTATACCATGTCAAATTCATCGTCTTTGATCATCAGAATAGAACGCATGAAAGGATTCTCGACGAGGAACGCAACGTAGCTGATCGAAAACTCAACCAGAAGCTGTCTTGTATCCCCGTGATTCGTATCCATTATGCGCTGCTGCCGGCGATTCCACTCGGCATTGACATGATTGATTATTTCGGCGATGAATTCCTGTTTGTTAACAAAGTGCTTATACGGCGCGGCAGCGGATACACCGCATTTTGCTGCAATTCTGCGCACCGAAAAATCCGTCAGGCTGTGTTGGTTAAGCTCCTCTATACCGGCACGTATCAGTTCATCGCGGATATTATCTTTTTTTGCCATTTCAATTTCTCCAAAATTTCGCTGAGATATAAGAGCGATCTTACCCGATGTCAGTTGCTTTTTTTCTGCTTATCTTACCGGAAATGGTTTTCGGCAGAGACATAACGAATTCGATCTTTCTTACCCATTTATATTCGGCAAGGCGGCTGTTTACGAATTCTTTCAGTTCGCGGTCAAGCTGCTTTGTTCCGCTGATGCCGGTATTCAATACCACCGCCGCTTTTATAGCCTGTCCGCGCAGCTCATCCGGGATACCGGTGATTGCGCATTCGTAAACGGCGGGATGACGAAGCAGCACTTCTTCTATCTCGTAAGGTCCGACTCTGTAGCCTCCGGTTTTTATTATGTCATCAAGTCTGCCCTTGAACCAATACATTCCCGATTCGTCGCGGTATGCGTTGTCTCCTGTATGGTAAACGCCGCCGCTCCAGGCTTTTTGATACAGCTCATCGTTATTAAGATATCCCCTGAATACCCCCGGAGTGCGTCCGTCCTTTGAAGGACGTATCACTACTTCGCCTTCTTCGTTGTCGGCAGCTTCCCTGCCGTCTTCTGTCATCAGAAAGATATCATACATCGGGGAAGGTATTCCCATTCCCGCCATTCTCGTCAGATCCGTATGGAAATTCGCTATCTGCAACGAGGTCTCGGTCTGGCCGTAGCCGGCTATGAGCGGAAGACCGGTTCTTTCGGTAAATTCCAAAAATATCTCTTCATTCATCGACTCGCCCGCTGTGGTTACAGCCATCAGAGACGGCATTTCCGGAATTCCTTTTTTGACAAGATATTTATATACCGTCGGCGGAGCGCAGAAGCTGGTTACGCCGTATTCATTTATGATGTCGCAGAGACGTTTCGGATCGAAGCTGTCAAAGTCAAATGCCATTACCGCAGAACCGACCAGCCACTGACCGTATATCTTCCCCCATGACGCCTTTGCCCAACCGGTTTCGGCAACTGTGAAATGAAGTCCGCCGTCATATGCGCGCTGCCAATATTTGGCGGTTACTATGTGCGACAGAGGATAGCTGAAATCGTGTATTACGCCTTTCGGGTATCCAGTAGTGCCGGAAGTGAAAAAGATGAACATACGGTCATCGATCGATGTTTCAATGCGTCGGAATACCGAAGATGCGGAATTAATCTGCTCGGTCAGATTCATAAATCCCGGAATTGATTTCTGAACGGCCCAGAGGGTTATATCCGAACCATAACCGCTGACTGCTTCATAAACCTTTTCGGGGACATCGCTTTCAGAGGTGCAGATTATCCCCTTTACATCTGCCTGTTCGATTCTGTAACGGAAATCATCCGATGTAAGCATATGCGTAACGGGTATCGCCGCCGCTCCGAGTTTATGCAATGCCAGTACTGTATACCAGTATTCGTAATGTCTTTTCAGCGCGAGGATAACACAGTCGCCTCGCTTAATCCCGTGTTCCCGCAATACATTGGCGCATTTGGAGGAAAGCTCGGACATATCCGAAAAAGAGAACACTTTTTCCGACCCGTTTTCCGATTTCCAGACCAGAGCGGTTTTGTCAGGCTGAGTATTTGCCAAGAAGTCGACCACGTCAAATGCGAAATTAAAATTGTCCGGACAGCTGAGCGAAAAGCTCAGCAGTTTGCCGTTTTCGTCAACAACTTCCCGGCAAAAATTCCTGTAAATGCTCATAAATGTTTTTCCGTTTCTTATGTTATTTCGTCGTAGCTGCCGAATTTTCTGAATCTTCTGTATCTTGCATCGGCAAGATTATCGCAGGTTTTCAGCTCATCTGCGGCTGATCTAAGCTTATCTTTAAGCATCGTATAAAATTCTTCGCCGCCCAGACCGTTTTCACTGATGATCTCATCGGCTACACCGAGCTCGAGCGCGTCGTATGCGGTCATTTTTAAGTATTCCGCCGCGGTCTCGGCTTTTTTGTTGTCTTTCCAGATGATCGAAGCGCAGCCTTCCGGAGAAATAACCGAATAAACAGCGTTCTCAAGCATCCATACTCTGTCGGCAACGGCAAGAGCCAAAGCGCCGCCGCTTCCGCCTTCGCCGATGAATACCG
>JAAZGC010000076.1 GCA_012511425.1 Clostridiales bacterium
AAGAGGGGTGCCTTTTTATATGCCTAAATTTCTTCTTTAGGTATCTCAACCGTCCTGTTCAGCGCAAACGACCAGAGCAGCAGCCTTGAAACCTTCTTTCCGGATATCCGCTCAAGCGCGGCGCCGTAATAGTTGAGCTGCGTCGAATGACGCATGATAAGTGCGGTCTCGTCCCCGGCTTTCACCCGATCGGTCTTGTAGTCGATTATAGTGTAGCTGCCGTCCGGATTTTCAAAGAAGCTGTCAATTACTCCCTGAGTAAGTATCTGCTCGTTTTCAAGCTGCCTTTTCAGCTCCTCGTCGCGGGTGAACGGCGCGGCGGGCAGGTCGATGTTGAACCGCATCTCCCGGCGCAGATAATCGGACGCTCGCATCTCCCGGTAAATGTCGCTTTCAAAGAATCGCTTTATCGCGGCTTTATCGGCAAGCGACGCCGTGTGCTCGGGTATGAAGCGGTTTTGCACGAGACGTTCTGTTTCCGCTTCAACGCCCGCAGCTTCGACATTGTCGAAATCGCAGAACTGCATAAACAGGTGGGTAGCGGTACCGATATCGGCGCCGGTCGGGGCAGTTTCGCCGACAATGAATTTCGGACGCACTGAGGTTTTTGCGGCGGCAGCTCCGGCAGACAACTCCGGCAGCATATCAAAGCTTTCCTCATCGTCCAGCACACCGGGATATAATTTAGAAACAGAGAGCTTTGACGGCAGCCTCGCCGTGCTTTCATACGGATATTTAAATGAGAAGCGTTTTTCGAACAGCTTCATATACATACTGACCGCTTCTTCGCTTATCTCAGCCATGGGAAGCGGCGGGGCGGCTTCATCCGCGCTAATTGGCGAAGCGCCGTCAGATATCTGCGGCGGGAATATCTCAAGGTCACAATAATTTGAATATTCCCGGCCGAGCGCCAGCAGTATCCAGGAAAGAAATGTCGAGGATGATTTTACCGCCGCGGGGCTTAAGAATTCCGCCTCGTGCTCAAATCTCCATACCCGTGTCGGGGATTTTTTCGTCCCCGCCGTTATATAAAGCCGTTCTTTCGCCCTTGTCAGGGCGACATAAAGCACCCGCATCTCTTCGTCAATGCTGCGGTCGTTTATTCTCAGGGATGCGGCGCGATACATCGGCGTTTCAAACAATACGAGGTTGTTCTCGTCCGGCACTCTCATTACGGCGCCTAAATGGTCGTCCGAGCCGAGGTCGAGCAGCAGCGCGGCGCGGCTGTCGGCCACATTCATCATCTTGTCGGCGTTGACAAAGAAGACGACAGGGAACTCAAGCCCCTTCGACTTGTGCACCGTCATTAGCTGAACCGAATCTTCCTTTTCCGGCGCCGCTTCCCGCTCATCTGCCTCCGCCAGCACTTTTTCAAGGTAATTCACAAAGCTGTAAAGCCCCCTGAAAGCGCCGTTCTCAAAACTTCTCGCTTTTTCGTAAAGCTTCATCAGGTTCGCCCGCCTCGCCGCAGAAGCTTTGGCAAGCTCATCCTCTTTTTCCGAGCCGCGCAGCTCCAGAATTCCCGTCTCGCGGTATATCCGGAACAAAAGCTCATCGACAGGCATAGCCTCCGACATCTCCCGCCAGCGGTCGATATCGGCAAAGAAGTCAACGCACCGCTGCGCAAGCGATATCTCCCGCTTCTCGGCGTCCGGAGCTTCATTTACCGAAGAAACAAACCGCTGTACCGACCATTCAAACGGATAATACCGCCCGGAGGACAAATCCTCCGGCGCAAAGCGCCCGCGGCGTATCATCAGAAGCTCGTTCAGATTAAAAGCGTAAAGCGGGCTTCTCATCGCACCGACGAGATAAATATCCCGTCCAGGGTCGTCTATTGTATTCAAAAGACAGCGGACAAGCTGTATCTCCGGGGTGTCAAAGAACCCGCCGCCGCCCGAATAAAACGTCGGGATTCCGGCGCTTTCAACGGCTTTTATGTATTCATCCGTCCCGCTGTCGCCGGATCGGAACAAAATTGCGATATCTCCGGGAGATACCTTTTCGACTTCGATAAGCCTTCTGATTTCGGCGGCGATATAAGCCGCTTCCGCCTCCCGCACCGACATATTTTCGCTGTCATAAGGCGATTCTGATTCGCTGTCTTCCGTTTCCGCTTTGTCAGCCTTTGAGCAGAATATCCGCAGTTTCACCTTAGTATCGTTATCCGAGCCGGAAGCAAAAATAAGTTCGTCTTCGTCAAGATATCCGAGCCGGCCGCTGCCGTTTCGGAAAATCCCGCCGCAGACTTTATTTGTAAATCGGATGATATTCTCCGAGCAGCGGAAATTCTCCCGCATGAATATCCCCCGGCTTTCGCTGTCTTCGTCGCCGTCTTTCCATTCGTTTCTGTATGAGGCGAAGATATCCGGCTCAGCCCCGCGGAAGCGGTAGATAGACTGCTTGATATCGCCGACCATGAATCGCCCGCCCGCGCCGACAGCGCGGAAGATGAGGTCTTGTATCTCGTTTACATCCTGATATTCGTCGATGTATATACCGTCGTATCGTGCGGCGATATCCCGCGCGGCGTCGGTCGGTGCATCAAAATTGCCGTTATCGCCGTACAGCAGTTTAAGAGTCAGCCTTGAAAGGTCGGAGAAATCAAGCACTCCGCGCCGCGTTTTTTCGGCGACAAGCCGCTTTGAAAAGGCGTCCATAACGGCGGAAAGCCCTCTTACAACAGCCGCATTCATGCGAAGCTGCACCCGGACGTCTTCCTCGGGATAGTCGAAAGCTGCGAAATAATCCTTTTTGAAGAAGTCGTTGAGTTCTTTCTTTTTATCCTTGCACCACTCCAGAAAATCATCCGGCTCCGGCACACGATTATTCTTTATCGCCGCAAGCTTTATTTCGGAGACATACGAATAAATCTCGGAAATGTCGGTTTTCGGGTCGTCGCAAAGCTCCCAGAGACCTGCCGCGGCATCTCCGCAGTCGTTGAAAGCGGCGTAGTATTTTTTGTAATACGGGTCTGCTTCGTCGTTTCCCAGCCTTGAAAGCGCCTCGCCGTAGATTTCGGCATAATATTCGGCGGTGTCTTTTATGTAAGCCTTGAGTTCCCTGTCCCAGACCGAGCCTTTAAAGCCGTTTTCCGCCGCTTCTTCCATCGCGTCCGCCGATTTTAAAAGCAAAGCCTTTCCGTCAGGATATCCGGACAGCTTTATATAAAGACGGATGAATTCCGCGGCGGCTCTGTCGTCGCGGTCACGAGCGTAAAGGTCGATGAAGCGGTTAAATC
>JAAZGC010000077.1 GCA_012511425.1 Clostridiales bacterium
CGCCAAGATACTTGCAAAAGCGATAAACTGTACAGATCTCCAAAACGGCAGTCCCTGCGGGCTTTGCGAGTCCTGTATCGCCATAGAAAGCGGATACGCGACCGATATATACGAAATGGACGCTGCTTCAAATAACGGCGTCGACGATGTCCGCGCGATCCGGGACGAAGTAGTGTATGCTCCGACAACCCTTAAAAGCCGCGTTTATATTATCGATGAAGTTCATATGCTTTCCGACAGTGCTTTCAATGCACTTTTGAAAACGCTTGAAGAGCCGCCGTCTCAGGTTGTGTTTATTTTAGCGACGACCGAGCCGAAAAAAGTATTGCCTACGGTTCTCTCCCGCTGCCAGCGATTCGATTTTCGAAGGATCGACAGCCGGATAATCGCCGACCGTCTGATGTTCATCGCAAAAGAAGAAGAAATTGAAATAGAACCCGCCGCGGCGATGTATATTGCGAGGACGGCACAGGGCGGAATGCGTGATGCAATCAGCCTTTTAGAGCTTTGCGCCGGTGATGCCAAACCCATTGATGTAAAAACCGTTGAAACGATTTCGGGTGCTGTCAGCCGCGGACTTCTGTCTTCCGCCGTGCGGGCTGTAATCTCAAACAATGCTGCTGCAATATTCGAAATAATCGCAGAGATATACGGCACATCCAAAGACATTGCGGTTTTCTGGCAGGATCTTATATCTTACTACAGAGACCTGATGGTTGTAAAAAGCGTTAAAAATCCGGAGGCTTATCTCGATATCACAACCGACGATCTCGAAGAGCTGAAGCAGATTGCGGCTGATATGACAATGGAACAGCTCATCGCGCATAACAGACAGCTCGACGAAGCTTATTCCAATATGCAGGGGGGCAGGAGCGCCGAATCAAAACGGGTGACTGCAGAAATGACGCTTATCCGGATGGGCGATGGCCAGCTCTCATCTTCGCCCGAAAACCTTTTATCCCGAATAGCTTCGCTTGAAAACCGTCTTGCGGTCGTTGAGTTGAATCCCGCAAAATTACATGCTGTAACTCCATCCGGCAAAGAAGATGGAAAGTCGGACAAAGAAACAGCTAAATCCGAAAAAGTAAACTCAAAACCGCTAAAGGAAGCGACACCTAAAACCGATTCCGCTTCATCCAAACGGCTGATATCCCTTCGCTGCTGGAGCGATGTAGTTGAAAAGTACTCATTGTCAGATAAAATGACTTCCTCATTTTTGTCAGGTTCAAAGGCATACACGGAAGACGGAAAGAGCACGGTTCACATTATGCTTCAGAACAGTTTTGCGGCCGGAATGCTTAATAAACCGGATGTAAAACTGACATTGGCTTCACTGATTGCGTCCAACGGCGGTTTTCGACCTGCACCGGACGATATAGTATTTAAAACACCTGAAGAAGGTTCCGGCATTACCGGTTTTGAACTGATAGACGAATTGATTAACTAAGAAAAGAGGTGCTTATAAATGAAAGCAAGACTTCCTAAAGGCTACGGCGGCGGTCCGCAGAATATGAATTCAATGATCCGTCAGGCTCAGAAGATGCAGGAAGAAATGGAAGCGCTGCAAGAAGAGCTTGATGCCCGTGAATACGATATCGAATCCGGCGGCGGAGCGGTAAAGCTGAAAATCAGCGGAACTAAAGAAATATTATCCCTTGAAATCGAACCGGATCTTGTCGATCCCGAAGATATTGAAACTCTGACCGACGTTCTTATCGCAGCATTCAACGCGGCAGTTAAGAAGGTAGATGACACAAACTCCGCAGAGCAGGAAAAGATTACCGGCAAGCTAAATATGCCGGGACTCGGCTGATATGGAAGAATATCTGCCGACTCTCGAGCGGCTTATAGATCAATTCAGAGCACTCCCCGGTATCGGTCGTAAAACCGCTCAAAGACTTGCATTCAGGGTGCTGGAATATCCCGAAGAAAAAGCCCGTGCTTTCGCCGATGCAATAATCGAAGCAAAAACCCGGATACATGAATGCGAATGCTGCTATAATTTAAGCGAAGAGCAGTTTTGCCGTATCTGCAGAGATCCCATGAGAGATCATGAGACGGTTTGCGTTGTCGAGGGCGTGAAAGACCTTATGAGTCTTGAAAAGGTTCGTGAATATCACGGACTTTATCATGTGCTTCACGGTGTTATATCTCCTCGTGACGGAGTTACGCCGGATATGCTCCGGATAGATGAGCTTATCAGCCGTATCAAAGCCGAAGACAGCGATATTAAAGAAATAATCCTCGCAACCAACCCGACTGTTGAGGGGGAAACCACTTCGCTGTATCTATCAAAGCTGCTGAAGCCTTACGGCGTAAGAATTACCCGCCTGGCATACGGCATACCTGTCGGCGGAGGACTTGAATATACCGACGAAAACACTCTCCTGAGAGCCCTTAAAGGCAGGACGGATTTTGAATCCGGCAATCTGTAACTAAAAATCATTATAATACAGCGCGACGAAAATCGCGCTTTTTTAATCTCTGTCAAATTAAAAAGTTTTGAATAGCAAATATATCTTGCATTTATCGAAAAACATTGATACAATGTATCTATACGGTACAAAATATATTTTCGAACATATTTGCTTAATAATTGATAAATGTGAAGGGAGAATGGCAATGACAAAGAAATTCGATGCAAGTTTTGATTCGCTTTACAGTTTTAACTGCCCGGATTGGTTTAGGGATGTCAAGTTCGGTATCTGGAGTCACTGGGGTCCGCAATCCGTGCCGATGTACGGCGACTGGTATGCGAGAAGCATGTATATCGAAGGCTCGGATCAATACAGATATCACGTTCGTCATTACGGTCATCCTTCAAAATTTGGCTTTAAAGATATCTGTACATTATGGAAAGCCGACAAATTCGATCCGGACGAGCTGATGGAACTTTATTACAGAGCCGGAGCAAGGTATTTTGTCGCACAGGCAACGCATCATGATAATTTCTTCAACTATGATTCAAAAGTAAATCGCTTTAACTCGGTAAATATCGGTCCGAAAAAAGATATCTGCGCTTTATGGAAACAGGCGACAGAAAAGTATAATATGCCGTTCGGACTTACCGAACACCTCGCGGCTTCTTTTTCCTGGTGGCATGTTAATAAAGGCGCTGATAAAACAGGACCGTATAAAGATATTCCGTATGACGGCAACGATACCGATTACCGGGATTTTTATCATGACAACTATGAGCATAACGAAAATAATGCCCCTTGGCTTACGCAGAACCGGAAATACCATGAATATTGGCAGCGAGCTGTATCGGAGATGATAGAGAAATTCACCCCCGATCTTCTCTATTCCGACAGCGGACTGCCCTTCGGCTCCGGAGACTATTCTTTCGGTCTTGAGACTGTTGCACAGCTGTATAATTCATCAATAGAAAAATACGGGTATAACCGGGCAGTCTATACACAGAAAGACCGCAATGAAGCCATTTATAAAGTGGGAATCCTCGACATCGAAAAGAGCCAGCTGCCTGGAATCCAGGAAAGAACCTGGCAAACAGATACATGTATCGGAAACTGGTTTTATGATGTCCGTCAGGTTTACAAAAAACCGGGTCATATAATCGAAATGCTGGTCGATATCATCTCCAAAAACGGAACGATGCTGCTCAATGTCCTGCAGCGCCCCGATGGTACTATCGACGAGTGGGAAAGATGGACTCTCGAAGAGCTGGCAGAATGGTTCAAAGTATGCAGTGAAGGTGTGTACAATACCCGTCCGTGGAAAGTTTACGGAGAAGGCGACAGCCGTGTCGAAATAGAAGGTTTCAAAGAAGTCAGCGTTCCGTGGAATTCCTCCGACTATCGTTTTACCAATAAAGACAATTCAGTTTATGCATTTATGATGCAGGCGCCGAAGGATAACCGCGCGGTACTGCGTTCATTTGCGGATTGCGAAGTAATTAAGGTTGAGCTGCTTGGGCATGGCGATATACCTTTCAGCAATCAATTTGGTTTAGTTTGCGCTGTTCTTCCCGATAAACTTCCGACAAAGTATACAAACTGCCTTAAAATAACGATTAGATAAAGTTCCATGTTAAACTTAAGGAGCAAAAAAATGTATTTTGAAAATGAAACAGTCCTCCAATTCGGAGAAGGCGGTTTTCTGCGCGCATTTGCCGACTATTTTCTGCATGAGATGAATGAACTCGGAACATACAGCGGAAAAGCGGTGGTAATACAGCCTATTGAAAAAGGACGCGCAGATGAGCTTAACGCTCAAAACTGTAGTTATCATCTATTAATACGCGGAATGGAAAACGGTGAAAAGGTCAACAACTGCATTAAAATCAATTCAATATCCCGGGCAATCAATCCTTACACTTACTATAACGCATATATTGAGCTTGCGGAGAACCCGAATCTGAGAATCATAATTTCAAATACAACGGAAGCCGGCATTGAATTTCTCGGAGTTGAAAAGCCGGATGACAAGCCGCCAAAGTCGTTTCCCGCAAAATTAACCGCGTTTCTGTATCGCCGTTTTACCCTCGGACTTCCCGGTTTTCTCGTGCTGCCGTGCGAGCTGATCGATGAAAACAGCAGTCTGCTTCGCGAATATGTTTTAAAATATGCCTCTCTCTGGAATCTCGGCGACAAGTTCAAGCGTTGGGTGTGCAAGGAAAACACATTCTGCAATACCCTCGTGGACAGAATTACCCCCGGATTTCCGAAGGACGATGAGAATCTCGCAGCCTTGCTTGAAAGCTGCAGCAGTGATACGCTGCTGAATACAACAGAGCCATTCTATCTCTGGGTTATCGAAGGGAATCACGAAGACGAATTCCCGCTAGTAAAATCCGGATTGAATGTAATATGGGTCGACGACGTCCGACCGTACAAAAAGCGAAAAGTTCGGATTCTTAACGGCGCTCACACCTCACTTGTCCCGGGCGCTTTGCTTTACGGACTTGAAACGGTCGGCGAATGTATGAAGGATACCACACAAAGGGAATACTTAGAGTATTGTGTTACAAAAGAGATATTACCGGTTATCGGAGAAGAAGGGGGTAACCGCGAATTCGCCGACGCGGTTTTCGAAAGGTTCGAAAATCCTTTTATCCGGCACAGGCTTCAGTCTATCGCCCTGAATTCAATAAGCAAGTTCAGCGTCAGGGTATTGCCGACAATGAAGGAATATCGAGAGAAATTCGGTCACAGTCCGAAAGGTCTTTGCTTCGCACTCGCTTCGCTTATAGCTTTTTATAAAAAAGGCACTCCGGATGATTCTCCGGAGCTCATTGAAATAATAAAAAACAGTTCTTTTCGTGAAATCCTCTCTAATGACAGAATATTCGGTGAAGATTTGTCTGTATTTGCAGATGATGCCGAACAGCATTATAGAACTATCATGGAAAAACCAAAATCTCAATGGTACTCCTTTATTGAGGAACAAACATGAGTAAACTCAAAATTCATGACTCTGACAATGTCGCAGTTGAGACTGAAACCGGATTTAAAGAAGCGCTGACGGATATAAAGAAAGGTGAAGCCGTAATCAAATACGGCTTACCGATAGGATTTGCGTTTGTGGACATCTCAAAAGGAGAGCGTGTTCATACCAATAATATGAAAACCGGTTTGACGGAACATGTTGAATATGATTTCAGAGGCGCAATGCCGCTGCCACCGGTTGTGGAGACAAAATATACTTTCACGGGCCGTCAGCGGGCTGACGGGAAAGTCGGAATCCGCAATGATATCTGGATTATCCCTACCGTCGGATGTGTCAACAAAGTTGCCGAAAAGCTGGCTGCAGAATGCGGCTGCTTTGCCTTTACGCATCCATACGGCTGCTCTCAGCTCGGTGATGATCACGAAATAACCCGCCTGACTCTTGCCGGGCTTGCACACAATCCGAATGCCGGCGGAGTGCTGATTCTTTCTCTCGGCTGCGAAAACAATACGATGGAAAGATTTAAGCCTCTTGTTGCGGAGTGCGATCAGGAAAGAATACGTTATCTTGTCTGCCAGGAGGCGGAAGACGAGATAGCCGCAGGGAGGCGTCTGATATCTGAGCTTAAAGAACGGGCATCGCAGGATATACGCAAGGAATTTCCTCTTTCAAAATTGACTGTCGGACTTAAATGCGGCGGTTCGGACGGATATTCCGGCATAACCGCAAATCCTCTTGTCGGGCGTTTTTCTGATTTTCTTACAAGTGTCGGAGGCAGTGTGGTGCTGACCGAAGTTCCGGAAATGTTCGGTGCGGAAACCCTTTTGATGGAACGCGCAGTTTCAAAGCATGTGTTCGACGATATAGTAGAACTTATAAATAATTATAAAGAATATTTCATCCGCCACGGTCAGACCGTATATGAAAATCCGTCCCCTGGCAATCTTGCCGGCGGAATAACGACACTTGAAGATAAGTCTCTCGGCTGTACGCAAAAAAGCGGCATTAGTCCCGTTGTCGGGGTTCTCGGATACGGTGACAGAGTAGACGGGCGCGGCCTTTGGCTGCTTGACGGACCCGGAAATGACATGGTGGCAATAACAAACCTCACTGCTGCCGGCTGTAATCTAATATTATTTACGACAGGAAGGGGAACTCCTTTGGGTGCACCGGTTCCCACATTAAAAATATCATCAAATTCTGTTCTTGCGAAAAACAAACCCGGATGGATAGACTTTGATGCCTCCGGAGTGCTTGGCGGAGATTCCGAAATTGATGAGCGTTTTCTGAAAAAGATCATTTCTGTAGCTTCGGGTGAATTGACCCGCAACGAAATAAACGGCTATCGTGAAATATCGATTTTTAAAGACGGTGTTGTCTTGTAATATAAAAAATCCCGATTGTAAATCAGTCGGGATTAATCTTATTCGGAGACAAGTTATTCATCAGTAGTTATGTAAGCTTTCGCAGTAAAATCGCCGCTGAGCTCTCCGAATGAGGCGATTACATTACCTTCCGGAACCGGAAGCTCGGGCGAATCAGCAAATCGGTGCATAACGGTAAGCTTTTCTTTGCCCAATACCCGCTCAACAATTTGGTATCCTTCGGGGTGCAGGTAAGAATGAGCCGTCGTTTCGATCCTGGTTGTTTTTCCGTCTCGGATTATATAAGCCGCCTTTCTGTAGAAAGCTATGGCTTCGCGAACAAGATCCATCTGTGCATCAGAAAGTCCCGGAACATTGCCGCTGATGCACATCCTTCCGAGGAAGGTATTTGTAAGTGAATAGACGGTGCGTTCGGGCGTATCCGAAGCCTGCAGCACGCACCAGACTTGCGATTGCTCGAGGCGCATTACCCTGTGAAGGTTAGCCGCAATAATCGGTATCGAAGTACATTCATGAGCATCGGAGAAGCTGCCCTGAGAGCATATTTCCATAAATGAAGGTTCGAGACGGTGTCCGCCGCTTGCACAGTTTTCTATCACGATTCCCGGTATTTCGCGGGCTATTTTTTTGAAGAACTCCTGTGAAGCCGCAACTTTTCGTCTCAGTCCCTCTCCGGCGCTTTCATAGCCGTCACAACCGGGACCGATTGTTTCGTTGTAATCTATTTTAACGTAACCAAAACCATTTTCACGAAGCAGATTTATTACCCGTTCGGTAAGATATTCGACTACTGAAGGATCTTCCATATCCCAGAATTTTCGGACACCGGCGAGAATAGGATATCCGTCGCGTTTTAAGAACTTATCCGAAAAAGTATTCCAAGCTTTTGAATTCTGCCCCACAGTTTCAAGCTCAAACCATAGACCGGGAATCATTCCGTTTTCCCTGATACAGTCAGCAGCTTCTTTAATCCCGCAGGGGAACATATTGCGGTTGGGAATCCAGTCGCCGGTTGAGCTGCTCCAATCGGCTTTATCTTTATACCATCCTGCATCTATTACAAAATATCCTATGCCGAGAGGGGCAATCTTTTCTGCAATTTTCTTTATGTTGTCGTATGTAGGATTGCCCCAGGTAGTGCACCACTCGTTGAAAACAACCGGCATTTCGCGGTCTGCGGGGGCAATGTTCGGCTTTTGAGCTTTGATGAGCTTATCGTATAAATCATATAGATTGTCAGCTTCGGCGACCAATGCTCTTGGGGAGACATAGCTCTCGCCCGGTTTTAATTCCTTTGACCAGGCGCCGAAATCTCTGTCAGCCATTCCTCCGACAAGGCGGTAACTGTCTTCAAAGCAGATCACTTCCATCTGCCAAGAAGACGGAGCGTATAAAATTGCGCCGACACAGCGGCCGGTTTTACTGTCTTCAAGCGCAGCCATGGGAAAATAGCTTTTAACCGGCATTGATCCGACAGAACCGAATTTCAAAGCCCTTATACCGTGCGCCGACCAGGATTTTTCAAGATTAAGCTCGATTAAATTGTCGCGTTTGAGTCGTCCTTCGGCACTCCAGTAAGAACCAAGACGACATAACGTATCGGCTTCGATACTATGCAGCGCGAAGCTTGCAAGCATATCGAGAACAACGGTTTTGCTTCCGTCGTTCCTGACCTCCGTTTTAACTTCAGTTGCTTCTCCCGCCGTTTTTCGCCTTTGTGTAATTGTAAGTCCATGATTTGATGACCAGACTGTTGTATCTTCGGAATCAGATACAAGTTTAAGACTCCTTGTGGTTTCAGTCTGACAATTTGTCATGCCGCTGGTATAGCCGCCGTGATGAGCATCGCCGCGTATATAAAGCTCAACATAATGTTTCATAATTGCCTCCTGTTTTATCTGGCATTCAATAGTTGTTCCGCTGCTTTTCGGTCGTTTGCGGAAAACCAAAATCTTGCATAAGGCGAACCGTGCAGTGTATTCAGTATTGAAAAAAATTCCGAAAAACCATCAATTAACATGATGCATTTTCCGCTTTCGATAATTTTGCGGTAAACATCGATCCAGTGGTCTCCGCTCGGCTTTCCGGCGCCGTAAACCCATTGAACAGCCCGGAGTTTTTCAAGCGAAAGAATGTAATCTAAATGAGGGAGCTGTCCGACACCGTCAAGATGATAAATTGTATGCCCGAGTTTTTCGGTATCGCGCTTGAGAGTCGGAAGCACAAACTCAGAAAACATTTTGGGACTTATCATATAAGAAAAATCACACTGAAGGATATATGACGGAACCGACGAGAGCAGGCCCGACCAATCTGTATAGCCTTCCTGGGGCGAAAGAACCTCGGCAAAATCATTGTATGCCGCATACCAGGCGCTCTCGATCTCGTCTATCAGCCTAAATACTTCATCCGGTTCATCGATCAAAGCGCAAAGCAGCCGCTCGCTGCCTATAAGCGACGCTGTAACATCGAGAACCCCTCCTAAATCAGGCATACCCATCATGACACTGCCGTCCCAGCGCTCTATGCCGGCTTTGTATATTGCTTTAATGCGTTCCGCCCATGGATGTGCCGGATTATATTCGGCATGGATTTCAGAAATAGGCTTCTCGTCATTTCCGTCAGGAGGGAAGAACCAGACTCGCCCGGTCGAATTATCTGCTTTTCCTCCGCAGAAAGCAGTCAGTACACCGGGTCCGAAACCGGTAAAATCAACCGAAGGAAAACCGTCGCCGATAAATTCACATGTTGAAAGCTGCCGGTCAAGTATCTCGATAACCTCTTCCGGTGAACGTGTAAAATCCCCGCAATTCTCCTGAGTTATCGGGTTTTCAAACGGCTTATCGGAAGGATAGGCGTCATAAAGAGTTATTGAGAGCAGCGGTCTGTCAAGCCTGCCTTCAAACCAACTGTCGTGTGTTTCACGAACCTGCTGCATTCGTGACCTGTCAAAATGAACCGCCATAAGAAACCTCCCAACAACTTGTTTTTATGATAATACCATAGAGAACGGAGCGTGTCAAGAGTTTTTTCATTTCTACAGGAATATATTAAATAAAAACTTATAGTTCTAAAATTCCACAGACCCGGCATAGTTCGAGCACGCCTCGCCAGGCAATCTCTTGTGCGCAGATTCCTCCTGCGAGAGCAACTTCATCTTTAAGAGCGGGATCTGCATTGCCTACGCATCCGCAAACAAATCCTTTTGAGCCGTCAAGCATTGAGCTGTCGTTCATACTGTCTCCGCAAGCAAGAACCTGCTCTGGTGAGTAACCGAGCAATTCGGCGAATTTCGCAAGAACATTTCCTTTTCCGCCGGACTGATGGATCATTGAAACGAGATTGTTGTTCCGGTGAATTTCGGCTTCACTGAATCCTGCTTCTTCCGCAAATTCTTTCATCATTTCAACAGCCTTATCGGCGCTTTCGTTGCAGTCGGCGTGGAATTCAAAAGCATAATTTCCGAACAGATAGAAATTGCGTACATTTATCCCGGCTTTTTTGATATCAGCAAGCCACTTATTGATATAGAGACTTACTCGGTCGCACATGACATACAATTTTTCTTCCATAATTCGGTTCCATTCATTAGCTTCGGCGAGTGCTTTTTGCGGGATTTTATCGATTACCGAATCACTGAAATGAATGTATGCTTCACGCCCGATCACAAAAGAAGGGAAGGGACCCCAGGGAACATCCAAATTGCGAAAGGCTTCTTTAACTGAATCCAGCGGCCTGCCTGATACTATACCCGCCTGCCCGCCGCGCATAATAAAGCCGTTCATGAATTCAATAAGCTCTTTGCCGATTCTTTCCGAGCCGGGTGTGTGATCGATAAGTGTCCAGTCAAAGTCCATTCCTATTATTTTTATCATAAATTACTCTCCCGCTGCCATGCAGCTGACGTCAGGAATTGCGCAATGCAAAACATCAAGATATCCTGTGCCGGGGGATAGCCAGTTTAAGAGCATTTTTCTAGTAAGAATAAGCGGCATCCGATTATGCACCGAAACGGCAGAATTGTTTGCATCCCCGGTTATTATGGAGAACTTGCTTTCGTCTTTATCGCGTCTTATAAGACCTGCCATATAAAGAACGGTGTCATCGGGATTTGAGAAAAAGTATTTCTGTTTCTTCTGATATTTAGGCAGTATGCCGGTCTCGCCGAAAAGATTCATCTGCACCGCAGGCTTGTCTTCGCCGGTATCAACTATTCCCCATTCGAAATATCCCGATGCCGGTACGGCACATCGTCCCGAATCAAGCAGCTTTGAAAAGACAGGACTTCTCATAACATTTTCACGGCGAGAGTTTATTATAAGACCGGCGCCGGAAAGCGAATAATCCCGGCGGGGGAGACCCCACCGGGATATTTCAGCCTTTATCTCAGCTTTAGTATAATCTGCACTGTCGCCGTACCATCCGGTTACAACGGGAACCCGGGCGGAGGGAAATATCTCTCCGCCGGAAAAGTCGCTGTCGGGGTCAAATCTGGTGCCGAAAGAAGCAAGATAGAGAAGCTCGCGAAGCTCGTCTTCTTCAGTCAGATAAAGGTATCTGCCGCACATCAGGCGTTCTCTTCAAATGATTCAAGCGTTTTGTCGATGGCGGTCTGGATTTTTTCACTCTTCTTTGCAAGTTCTGATGCGATATCGGTGGAATTCTTCGAAATGAGACCGGGCAGAATATCGGCAATACCGCCGAAGTTATATGCCAGTCCGAGATCATAGACACGCTCGCCGATGATAATATCAAGCTGCTGCACCGATTCATCATCGCGGAGATATTTGCCGGTCAGAGCCTTGTCGTAATATGCCGGCCTGAGCACTTCGGTAGATTTTGCCGCAAGTGCTTCGAGGATAATACCGGTACGCTCAACATCACCCGAGCTCTTGGGAACGGCGACATAAGAACCGACGGTCCATACGACGTTTGCATACTTATCCTGATCTTCCGAATACTTCGGAACGGGAACTATACCGAAAGCGGTTTCGAGGTTGCGCAGACGAATAACGATCTGAAGGTTGGTGATCCAGAAAAGTCCGCGGCTTTCCTCGAACATCTGCGTTGTCCAGAGATGATATCCGAGATTTCCGTAATTATGGTAGTTAAGAGAGAATACCTTGTCATTCATTATTCTGGAGATTATATCAATAATGGAAACGGTTTTCTCGGAACTTCCGAGACCGATCTGAGGAATGTCATTTTCATCCTTGGATATCAGTCTGTCACCGGAACCGAGGTACATGGCGTTGAAGTTTTCATTCTGCGTAAGGTTCGCATAGCAGTCATACGCACTCTGTTTTCCGTCGCCGTCAAGGTCCTGATAAATATTGGAATAAGTAGTATAATAGTTATCATAGGTCCACTTGTTTTCGGCTACGAGATCGTAAGGACTGGGAACGCCGTAAGATTTGATCATCTCCTTGTTAAACATCGTACACCAGGTGGCGTCGTTGTTGAGATATGAAATATCCGAACCGACAAAATAAAGGCGCTTCATTATCGATAAATCTTCAATCGACCGCTGATCCCACCAGCTCTTGGTGAAATCAACATATTGAAGGTCATGCATATCGATAAAGAAACCGGAAGCAGCAAGAGAACCGCAGTCACCGAATGCCGGCATAACTATGTCATAAGCATTATCGCCGGCCTGTACACTCTTTTTGGTGTCATTAGAGGGGCTGCCAGACTGGAATTCTTTAATGACAATGTTAAATTGATCTTCAACTTCGCGATTGCGTCCGTAGATAGCGTCGTTCAAAACCTCTCCGTTCTCGGCTTCGGTCCAGATAGACATTTCGCCCCATTCGTTATAAGCGGAAACTGCCTTTGTTAGAATGGTAAAGTTTGCTCCGCCATAGTCTTTTTCGGGAAGCTTCGGATCAAAGGGATTTTCGGGAGCTGTCTCTTCCGCAGCTAAGGTTGTGTCAGCCGCATCTGTGTTTGCGGGGGCTGAAGATTTGTCAGCGCCGCAAGCAGCCGTTACTATCGGTGCGAGGCATAAGACAGCCGCAAGAAAAACCATACTCAACTTTTTAAAAGGTTTGATCAAGTAAAACACCTCTTTCAAAATAAAAAATATGAAATATGCCGCTGTTCGAATGATTATTAACGGAAACAATGTTTTCATACAAAGTATTCGATAATTTCAGTAATTTACAGCAGGCAGTAATCATAATGTCTGCATTATTATAACATCAATATGTTATATATTCAATAATACTAAGCAATATTTCAGAAAATCAACAATTATCGGCAGTAATATTTTATCGAAAATGGTAAAATAAATCCAAGTTAACTAATATTGTCGAAATATACCGGATATATTCATCGGCTTAAAATTTGAAGCCGTTTTTTTAAGAGTGTATTGACTGTCTTATCTTTTTCCTGTTCGTACGTATTTTTGCATGTATGGTTATTTTATGTTTGAAAATGTCAATTTTGAAAAGGTCGTTGTTGCAGTCAGTTTTATTTTATCTCATTTGTCATGGATAGCTGTCTATGCAGTTATACTTTTACTGATTCTCGTTCTTCCGAAATATATTATTTCCGCTGCTCGCAGTATTTTGTTTCATTTGCTTTTTTATATTATTACTCCGGCATTCTGCTTTATTTACGGTTTCAAGCTTTCAATCAAAAGATTCCCGTTCGCCTCATTCTTCGGATTATCAAGAAAGTGCGACATCTGCATAACCGACCGTGAAAGAGTTTATCGGATTCATATTCTGAGCCTGATTAATCCTTTCAGAACAGCTGTGACCATTTCGCCTGACGGATTGTGCCTCACATATGTCAGCTCGGCATCATTAAGGAAACGGGTTTCGGAAGAAGGTTCTTTTTTGCTTTCGAGCGGTGAATTGCTCGGATACAGCCGGGATAAGCGTGTAAAACTCCCCCTACTCGAAAAAGAAAACAATAGCGATATAAAAGAAGTAATACTCGTCTGTCCCAAACCGCTGCTTATCGGCAGCACCGGCAGTTACGGCGAGCTGTACGGCATTGAAGAAATCAACGGGGTTTTGTGGGGCTGCTATCGCGACTTTTTTAAATATCTCAGACGAACTGCAAAATAAATACACTATCATGTCCGTAAAATATTCTGTCAAACATTAATAATATAAAAAATTTACAAAAAACCGTCTATGACCGTAGCGCTTGCGTGATATAATATCGGTATACCATATCAGATTTGCGGGAGGTGTGCATTTGTTCGGATACATAAGACCGCTGATAAGCGAGCTTAAAGTCAGAGAGCTTGAACTTTACCGGTCGGTTTACTGCGGACTTTGCCGCGCGATGAAACACTCCACCGGAAATCTTTCACGGATTTCAATCAGCTATGACTTTGTCTTCTGCGCATTTATCCGCGCAGCGCTGACCGGACAAAGCTTCGCTCCCGAAAAACGCTGGTGCTTTCTGCATCCGTTAGAAAAACGACTGATAGCTGCCGAAAACGAAACTCTTGTCGATTGCGCGCTTATGAGTGCAGTGCTGACGAGAGAAAAAGCATACGATAATTATCAAGACAGCCGTTTTCTTTCGAAAATAAGTACCGGTATGGCACTGCCGCAGGTAAACAGAATGCTCAAGCTTGCGATAAGAAAAGACTCGGGAGTAGCCGATGTAGCAAAGTGTGTCCGAGAAAAGATGGATAAGCTATACGAACTTGAAAAGTCCGGATCCAAATCTCCCGATGAACCCGCTCAGGCTTCCGGAGAACTCCTTGCGGAGATTTTCAAATATAAGCTTGAAGGTGAAAAACGCAGCATCGCTTCCGCCGTCGGTATAAGAATCGGAAGATGGGTCTATCTTGTTGACGCAGCAGATGATTATCAATCCGACATTAAAAATTCAGAGTATAACCCGTTTATCGAAGCCGGAACGCAACCCGATGAAAGGCTTTTCGAAGCGCTTCGCCTTGAGCTGAGCGATGCGAGAAA